>JBBQXI010000149.1:0-8878 GCA_038209805.1 Bacteroidales bacterium
TAAATTCTACGCTCTTTGGATTATTTCAGAATGTATATGGGAGAGCTAATCTTGGCGGTGGAGTAATGAAAATTGAAACATACGAATTAGCTGAACTACCCTTTGTAGATGTAAAATCTAGTATTATTCCTAAGTCTTTTCTGAAAGTATCCATTTTTATTGATTGTGGCATTGATCCTGAGTCCTCCATTCCCATTTCGGAGCAGGAACCCAACCCGCTGCCCGACCGCAAAGAATTGGACGATGTGGTTTTTGATGCCCTCGGTTTAACCGATGACGAGCGCAAGGAAGTTTACCGCGCCGTGTGCCAGTTGGTTTGGAACCGCATCAGCAAAGCCAAAAGCGTGTAGGTTATGTAACCAAAATAGTCCGAAACTAAAACACAAGCAATATGGTCTCAAGAAATACATTGAAGCTATTCGAGGATAAAAAAGTACGCACACTTTGGGATAACGATCGGGAGAAATGGTATGTTGCTATCGTCGATGTAATTGCGGCACTTACAGACAGTCCCAATCCGCAGGTGTATTGGAGAGTTTTGAAAAAGAGATTGTTGGCGGAGGGAAACCAAACCGTTACAAATTGTAACGGTTTGAAAATGGAAGCTCCGGATGGCAAAATGAGAATGACCGATGTAGCTGATGTTGAGCAGCTTTTCCGACTGATACAATCTATTCCGTCGCCAAAAGCTGAGCCATTTAAGATGTGGCTTGCCGAAGTTGCCCGTGAACGACTGGATGAAATTGAAGATCCCGAATTGGGAATCGACCGGATGCTGGAATACTACCACCGGAAAGGCTATTCGACCAATTGGATCAACCAACGCCTTAAAAGCATTGAAGTGCGTAAAGAGCTGACCGATGAATGGGAGGAACGCGGCGTAAAACAGGGACAGGAATATGCCTTTCTGACCGATATAATTACCCATGGCTGGTCGGGATTAACCACCAAACAATATAAAAACTTCAAAGGCTTGAAGAAAGAAAGTCTGCGCGACAACATGACCAACCTAGAACTGGCTCTCAATACTTTAGCGGAAGCCACCACTACCGAAATATCGAAACAGCAGAAGCCAATAACATCTGAAGAGAACCGGAAAGTGGCTGCTCGTGGTGGTTCAATCGTTGGGAATACCCGAAAAGAAATTGAAGCCAACATCGGCAAAAGTATTGTTTCACCATTGAGTGCCAAGAAAATTATACCCTTACCCAAACCAAACTCAGAATAATGATCAATTTAAAAGGGAAGCGATGAAATTCTACGAATTACCGAATCAAGAAAAAAAAGCTACACAGGAACAAATGATCTATGGCGATTCGTTGCTTTTTAACAAACTAATTGAAGAATTGCAGGCGATTACAACCATTATTAACAAGCCCAAATTCTAAAAATGGCCAACAACTTTATAACCAACAACAAGGAACAGCATAAAACCTTGAAAGGCAGGATAAAAAACCTGTTTAACGTGAGTGACGAACTGAAGTTTTTGGTGGGATTTTTCTATTTCTCCGGCTGGAAAGAATTGTATATCAGTCTGAAAGAAAAGCCAGAAATTCAGTTGAAACTATTGGTTGGCCTTCAGGTAGATAAGCTGTTAAGTAAAATAATTGAACACGGCAATCAGGAAAAAGAACTTTCGCAGGATGAACTGTTCCAGCAATTCATGTCATCGTTGGGATTGGCCATCAACAACGATGAAATGGACACCGAAGCCTTTTACAACCAGATTGGGTTTTTCCTTGAAATGCTTGAAGCCGGAAGGCTTCAGATCAGAAAAACAGAAGACCCAAACCATGCAAAACTCTATATTTTCAAATATATCAAGCATTTAAGTGAAGGATTGGCCAAGCCTGGTGAGTTTATTACTGGCAGCAGCAATCTTACAAAGGCCGGTTTGGAAGGCCAGTTGGAGTTTAATGTTGAAATATCGGATTATGGCTTCGACGATGCCGAAGCTTATTTTGACGAACTTTGGAACAACCGATCGATCCCAATTACAGAAATGGACGATCGGCGTAAATTCCTGATTGAATTTGTAAAGCACAAATCGCAGGCAGCTACCGTCACACCTTTCGAGGCTTACGCCTTAATCCTGAAAACCTACCTCGATCTTCAGGAGCAAAAACACATCAAACCTGAAGTGGAACGATTGCTGGAACAAAACGGTTTTAAGAAATATGGTTACCAGATTGATGCGGTCAACCAGGCATTAAAAATTATTGAAGAATACGGGGGCGTCGTAATTGCCGATGTGGTTGGACTGGGTAAATCGGTCATTGCCGCATTAATAGCCAAAAATCTAGGGAAAAGAGGCCTGATTATTTGTCCTCCGGGATTAATAGGCGACAAGCACGAAAACACCGGCTGGTGGGAATACCGGAATAGTTTCAACCTTTACGACTGGGAAATTGAAAGTCGCGGCAAACTCGAAGATTTGGCCGAATCGTTGAGCAAAGACGACCGTGGTTTTGAAGTAATTTTGATTGATGAAGCCCATTATTTCAGGAATCAGGACACCGAAGCTTATGAGGCGCTGATGAATGTATGCCGGAATAAAATCCTGATCCTGCTTACAGCGACCCCTTTCAATAATTCGCCAGCAGATATTTTTTCGCTTATCAAGCTGTTTATTGTGCCGGGAAAATCAGGAATTACCATCGAAGAAAACCTTGAAGCGACCTTCAGGGCACATGATTACAGATTTGGGAAACTTTCAGATATACTGAAATATTGCAACTCAAAGAACAAAGGCAAAAGAATCAAAGCGGAAATAACTTACCGAAAGCTGTTTAACCTTCAACCACCGATTGACATTCGATTGGTGAGGGATGAAACAAAAAAAATTGGCAGTCAGATCAAAGAGATTATTTCGCCCATTGTTATCCGCAGAAACCGGCTCGACCTGAAAACCGATTTTGAATACTCCAAAGAAATTGGACAATTGTCAGAAATAAAAGATCCAAAGGAACTTTTTTTCGAGTTAGAACCGGAACAATCGAAGTTCTACGACCTTATTATCAACGATTATTTTGGTGACGAAGGACAATTTACTGGTGCAATTTATCAGCCGTTTATCTATGAAAAAAGCGTGGAAGACGAGGAGAAACTGGATGAAGAAGGGAACCGGATTTTCCAGCAACAGCGCAACTTGTTTGATTTTATGAGACGATTGATTGTAAAGCGATTTGAAAGTTCATTCGGAGCATTCAGTGAAACGATCGAACGGTTTTTTCAAATTCATCAAGTTGTCCAGAATTTCATTTACAATACCAATGGTAAATACATTCTCGACCGAAAGCTGATTGAAGCTATTTATCAAGCTGATGAAGATGAAATTACGAAGGCACTGGAGGAATTTGAAAAACAATTAAGCGAAAAGAAAACGCTCAAAAACAACCGCATCTATCAAATCGATGAGTTTGAACGTAAAGATGAGTTTAATGCTGATATTGAAAAAGACAGGAAATTGTTTGAGTTAATCAGACAAAGAACAAAATCGTTAAACCTTGTCAACCGCGACCCCAAGCGTGAAACCGTTTACGAAGTAGTGCGGAAGATTATTGATGATGGCAATCGGAAACGAAAGGTGATCATTTTCTCGGAATATGTCGATACGGTAAAACACCTTGAACCATTTTTTAGGAAACAAATGGGGAAACGAGTTTTGGTATGCGATGGCAAGATTAGCAAAGAACTTCACCTTGCGTTGAACGAGAATTTCAATGCCCAATACAAAGGAATGCATGTAGATCAGTATGATTTACTGATTACTAGCGACAAATTGTCGGAAGGGTTCAATTTAAACCGAGCAGGTGTAATTATCAATTATGATATTCCTTGGAATCCAACAAGGGTCATTCAGCGAGTTGGACGTATCAACCGCATCGGGGTAAAGGTATTTGATGAACTATACATTTTCAACTTTTTTCCCTCAGAAAAAGGTGCCGACATTGTAAAAAGCCGCGAAATTGCTGCACAGAAAATGTTTCTGATCCATAATTCACTGGGTGAAGATTCAAAAATCTTTAACGCAGATGAAGAACCTACACCAAGCGCCTTATTTAAGCGAATCAATGAGAATCCGGAAGACAAAGAAGAACTCAATATTTCAACGATATTAAGGAACCGATTTGAAGAAATCAGAAATAGACATCCTGAATTGATTGAAAAAATTAGTCAGTTACCGGCTAGGGTGAAATCGGCAAAACAATTTAGCCAAAGCCAGGTCAATTTACTTCGCAAAAAAGGTTTGAGCCTTTTTGTTCAGCAAATCGTTGAACCCGCAGATGAAAAAAACAAGATCAATGCCATTCTTATTGAACAACTGCTGCCATCCATAGAATGCGAATACGATGAAAAATTGTTACCGCTCTCGCCACAATTCTGGCCGGCATACGAACAAATAAAAGCGTTTAAACCATCGCAACGAACAGCTTCCAGCGAAGCTTCACTTGAAATTAAAGCCAACAACAATCTTAAATTTGCACTTAAGATTCTTGCTCCGGATGAAGATGCCTTGCGATCATTTTTACAAACTTTGCTGAAGGACATACGGAATTACCATACGTTACCAAAATATACACTTCGCCGTTTAACCATGGTCATCCTGACTGAAAAATCTTTGAAATGGGAATTGGATAAGTTTTTTACAGAGGTTCGTTGGATAAGAAGCCACATAGGAGTAGATTACCTGGATATTATATTAAAGAAAGTTGAAAACCAGAATCTTGAGGTAATTATTGCATTCGAGAATCAGGTTATTTTAGAGGAATGAGGTAAAGAGCAAAAGGCCAATCAATCTGACCACTTTTTGCCGATAATGAATAGAAGAAATTTCGATAAAAGAAAAAGAACTAATTGTAGTAAACACAATACAATCTAATAAATTGTTTCAATCCATTATTCATCACATGAAAACAAATTACAGATTATTTTTATCACTGCTCATCTTTGTTCTTGTTTTTTCCGGTACAGCATTCGGGATCAACACAAAAGACACTAAAATGCTTTCCCAACCGGCAATTAGCGAAAAACACATTGCTTTTATCTATGCTGAGGATCTTTGGGTTGCGAACCGCGATGGCTCCGATCCCAAAAGACTCACCGTCGATGAAGGGATTGAATCCGATCCCTGGTTTTCTCCCGACGGTACGTTAATTGCTTTTAGTGCGCAGTACGATGGTAATACAGATGTATTTATCGTTCCGGTTGAGGGTGGAGTTCCTGCCAGATTGACATGGCATCCAGGCGCCGATTATGTCAGGGGTTTTACTCCTGATGGGAAAAGTGTTCTTTTTGCCTCACAAAGAACGGTCTTCTCGGCAAGATATTTTCAGTTGTATTCAGTGGCCATAACGGGTGGATTTCCCGAGAAACTCGATATCCCGAACGCTTGGTTTGCAACCTATTCCCCGGATGGGAAATTTATGGCATATACGCCTCTCACACCTGCCTACCAGCAATGGAAGAATTACAGAGGTGGAACAATATCGAATATCTGGCTTTACTCAATGGCCGATCATTCCGTCGTTAAAATTCCACAACCTAACGGTGGATGTAACGACGCTGATCCAATGTGGCTTTCAGGGAAAGTCTATTTCACCAGCGACAGAAACGGTGAGTTTAATTTGTTTTCCTACGATCAGATTACGAAGGAGGTGAAGCAATTAACCACTTTTACCGATTTCCCAATCTTGAAAGCCACATCAGGAAACGGCGAAATTATTTTTGAGCAAGCCGGATACCTCCATACTTTTGATATATCTTCCAATTCTCAGCAAAAATTGGCGATCGGTGTAGCCGCCGATTTGCTGGAGATTCGTCCAAGGTTTGTTCAGGGAGGTAATTCTATACGTTGGGTTGATATCTCCCCAACCGGATCAAGAATCGTGGTGGATTACAGAGGCGAAATTATTACGGTGCCTGCCGAAAAGGGAGATCCGCGTAATATTACCTCTTCAACTTCTGTTCATGAAAAATATCCGTCGTGGTCGCCGGATGGTAAATCTATCGCCTATTTTTCTGACGCATCCGGTGAGTACGCTCTGCATATTAAATCGCAGGATGGCAAGGGTGAGCCGAAATCATTCAAATTGGCAGGCACTGGTTTCTACGCCTATCCAAAATGGTCGCCCGATAACAAAAAGATTTCCTTCGTCGATAATGGTCGTAATCTGTACATTCTTGATATTGCATCAGGGAGTATCAGCAAGGTTGATACCGATGAATTGTATGCACCCGGAGTATTCAGACAAATGTTTGGCGACTGGTCGTCCGACTCCAAGTGGATTCTCTACACAAAAATGCTGAAAACGTATTTCAGAGTGGTGTACCTGTATTCGCTCGATCAGCAAAAATCTTTCCCGATTACGGATGGAATGAGTGATGCCTCCAATCCGGTATTTGATCCAAATGGAGAGCAGATTTATTTCTTTGCATCAACCGATGCAGGGCCTGTGGTGAATTGGTTCGATCTTTCGAATCAGGATATGAGGATGACTAATTCTATCTGGCTGGCAACACTCAGGAAGGATGTTACGTCGCCTTTTACCAAGGAAAGTGACGAAGAATCTGCTAAGCAGGATAAGAAGGAGGCCGATAAGAAGGAGCCTGAAAAAAAGGCCGATCAAGATAAAAAGGATGGTAAAGATTCAAAACCTGCCGAAGAAAAGCCAAAGACGCTAAAAATTGATACGGACGGAATAACCGATCGAATCGTGAATTTGCCTGTCAGAGCAGGAAACTATTCTGATCTTGGAGTTGGTGCGACCGGTGAAATACTTTACATCGTGCGGTCGTCTGGTGCGTCATCAGCCACCCAGCACAAATATGACCTGAAGGAACGGAAAGATAGTGAGGTGATGGAACTCGACAGTTACGAGATTTCTGCAGATCGCAAAAAAATGTTCTATACGAAAGGTCAGGTTTTTGGCATTACTGCAACGGGTAAAAAGCCGGAGGCCGGAAAAGGCGTCATAAACACATCCGTTATTTCGGTAAAAATTGAGCCATTAGCTGAATGGCCGGAGATTTTTGATGAAGCTTGGAGAGTGAACCGCGACTATTTCTACGATCCCGGTATGCACGGTGTTGATTGGAATGCCATGAAGCTGAAGTATTCAGCGTTCCTGCCGGATCTCGCTTGTAGAGGTGATCTTAACCGGATTATTCAGTGGATGTGCAGTGAATTAGGCGTTGGTCATCACCGTATTTCGAGTGGTGGAGATCGTCTGAACTATCCAAAAACTGTTGGAGGAGGATTGCTCGGGGCAGATTATACTATTTCAGGGAACAGATACCAGATCAAGAAAATTTATGGCGGACTGAACTGGAATCCCGACCTCAGATCTCCGTTAACTGAGCCTGGCTTGAATATTAAACAGGGCGAATATATTCTTGCCGTAAACGGAAATGATGTGACTGTCGATAAGAATCTCTTCCGCTTCTTTGAGAATACAAACGATAAAATTATTGAGCTAACCATCAATAGCAAACCCGATTATGCGGGATCGAGAGTCGTGAGAGTTGTTCCATTTGGCAACGAATATTTATTGAGAAATCGTGATTGGGTGGAAGGAAATCTCAAAAAGGTGATCGAAGCCACGAACGGACAAGTTGCTTATGTTTATGTGCCAAATACCTCCGGCGCAGGACATGAATATTTTAAAAGATATTTCTTCCCACAGGCAAATAGAAAAGCCATCATTGTGGATGAAAGATTTAATGGAGGAGGCTCATTAGCAGATTATTATATCGATATTCTACGCAGACCGGAGCAGGCATTTTGGAATATGCGATACGGATCGGATCTCAAATCTCCAAGCGCCTCGATTCAAGGGCCAAAAGTGATGATCATTGATGAGACGGCTGGGTCTGGAGGAGATTTCCTTCCGTGGATGTTCCGAAAATTCAACGTTGGTACGCTGGTTGGAAAGCGTACCTGGGGTGGACTGGTTGGAATACTTGGATTTCCTGAGTTTATGGATGGCGGATCGGTCACAGCGCCCAATTTGGCAATATGGACTAAAGAAGGCTTTGTGGTTGAAAATGTGGGTGTTGCTCCAGATATTGAAGTGGAACAATGGCCGGTCGATGTTATCAATGGCAAGGATCCTCAGCTTGAAAAAGCAATTGAAGTGGCTCTAAAAGAATTGGCTAAAAATCCTCCGGAAGAGCTCAAACATCCTGCATATCCAACTAAAATGAAGAAAAAATGACATGAAATGATGCTGACTGGAATAATCCTATCATGGTATTTTGCGATAAAATACATCAATACGTCGATAAAATATCCCAATTGGTATATTGCTTTTTATATCAGATAGTGCTTGGGTTACTTTTGAGTATAAATAATAAAAACAATTTAATTTATACGATTATGAAAACTAAAGCAACATTATTGGGATTAACATTTTTCTTTCTTGGAATGGTCATATCTTTTGGAATTCAATCCAACGTAAGACATAACTATTTAGTAAATCGGATTGGTGTAAGCAAAAGAACAGTTATTGAAGTTGGAGCACCACTTACAGCAGCACAACTAAAAACAATGAACTTTATTTAATCATGTGTTTTCGGTTTTGAAGAAAGGATTTTTTTAGCCGTCCCGCACGTGCGGGATAGCAATGCAAGCGCAGAGTACGCAAAATTAGACACTAGAGAAAGTGGATTTTGTGGACTTTGCGCTTGCTTTGCGTAAAAAAATGATCATCATTATTGCCGAAATCAATGCCATGGCAGCTCCAAAATAGAACGGAATCCTTGGATTGACTTTGTCATACAAGATTCCGGCTATCACACTTGCAGGTAATAAAGTTATCCCAAGAATGGCATTGTAGATTCCTAATCCGGTACCTCTTTTGTTTTTATCGATCAGATC
>JBBQXI010000150.1:0-8870 GCA_038209805.1 Bacteroidales bacterium
ACTCCACCCATAGTTTCGATACCCAGCGAAAGCGGAGTTACGTCAAGCAACAACACATCTTTTACTTCTCCGGATAAAACACCACCCTGAATAGCAGCTCCAATAGCTACAACTTCGTCAGGATTTACACCTTTTGAAGGAGCTTTTCCGAATAACTGCTGTACTTTTTCCTGAACGGCTGGAATACGGGTTGAACCACCAACCAGAATTACTTCGTCTATATCGCTTGCTTTTAATCCAGCATTTTGCAATGCTTTACGGCAAGGTTCAACAGTAGCCTGAATCAATTTGTCGGCCAGTTGTTCGAATTTAGAGCGGGTTAAGGTTTTTACCAAATGCTTTGGAATACCGTTCACCGGCATAATGTATGGTAAATTGATCTCAGTTTGCGTTGAGCTCGATAATTCGATTTTAGCTTTTTCAGCTGCTTCTTTCAAACGCTGCAAAGCCATTGGATCCTGACGTAGATCGATACCTTCGTCATTCTTAAATTCAGAAGCCAACCAGTCAATGATTACGTGGTCAAAATCGTCACCACCTAAGTGAGTATCACCATCGGTTGATTTTACTTCGAAAACGCCTTCGCCCAGTTCGAGAATTGAAATATCGAAAGTACCGCCACCAAGGTCGAATACAGCGATTTTCATTTCGCGGTGCATTTTATCCAATCCGTAGGCCAATGCAGCAGCAGTTGGCTCGTTGATGATACGACGAACATTCAAACCTGCAATTTCGCCGGCTTCTTTGGTTGCCTGACGCTGTGAATCGTTAAAATAAGCCGGAACAGTGATCACTGCTTCGGTTACTTCCTGACCCAAATAATCTTCAGCTGTTTTCTTCATCTTCTGAAGAATCATAGCAGAAATTTCCTGAGGTGAATATTTACGGTCTTCGATAACTACACGCGGAGTGTTGTTGTCGCCCTGAGCCACAGTATAAGGAACTCGTTTTATCTCTTTAGCTAAGTTCGAAAAACTTTCACCCATCAATCGTTTGATGGAATAAACCGTTTTTGCAGGATTAGTGATTGCCTGGCGCTTTGCCGGATCACCTACTTTACGTTCGCCGTTTTCAACAAAACCGACGATTGACGGTGTAGTACGTTTGCCTTCGCTATTTGGGATAACAACAGGCTCGTTACCTTCCATAACAGATACACACGAGTTGGTGGTACCTAAGTCAATTCCAATAATTTTTCCCATTTTATGATATTTTTAAACTTGTTATTTTCAATAAGAATTAATCACGAGCAGTTTCTATTCAATCGCTATGCCATAAATCTTCCCGACTAAAATTTGGTAAATTTGGCATTCCAAACATTTCCTTCGCGTTGATCTTGACAGAATGCGTGACAAAAAGACAGCGAAAACTGCCGGAAGTACGAAGGCGGAGTCCGGAGTCAGTAGCTAAAAAATAGAAAGTAGCGATTGTGTCAGAATTTTCAAATTATCAGATCGCTGAATTATCAAAATCACTATCTTCAAACCATCATAAACCATCAACCAATGAAAAATAAACCTGTACAGGCTGTTCCGCGCGAACGCCTTTTTTCGCTTGATGCACTTCGTGGATTTGATATGTTCTGGATTACTGGCGGAGGTTATTTGGTCGCAGTTCTGGCAAAATATACCGGAGCTGGCTGGCTTAAAGTCCTTGCAGATCAAATGGAACATGTTGAATGGGCTGGCTTCCATTTTGAAGACCTTATTTTCCCGTTATTCATGTTTATTAGTGGTGTTGCAATTCCTTTTGCGCTGATTTCAAAATTAGAGAAGAAAGTTCCTAAAGCTGAACTGGCCAAGAAAGCTGTTAGGCGTGGGCTCACACTTGTTTTGCTCGGAATGGTGTACAATGGCGTGTTCAGTAACGGATTTGAAAATCCACGTTTCGCCAGCGTGCTCAGTCAAATCGGACTAGCGTATTTGTTTGCTTCGCTGATTGTTATTTACAGCAAATCTTTTAAAGATCGGCTGTATTGGTTGGGTGGTATTCTCGTTGGATATGGTATCGTGCAATTGTTAATTCCTGTCCCTGGTATTGGTGCAGGTGTTTTAACCCCTGAAGGTTGCATAAATGGGTACATCGATCGTGCCATTTTGCCCGGACGATTACATGGCGGGGTATTCGATCCTGAAGGTCTTTTGTGTATTTTTTCGGCTATTGCTATTACCTTAATGGGAACTGTGGCTGGGCATTTTTTGCGCGACAAAACCACAAACGATCATCAGAAAATCAAGACCTTATTGATCATTGGAGCTTCGTCTATTGCAGCCGCATTACTTTTGAGCACATTTTATCCGATCATCAAGAAATGTTGGACTACTCCTTTTAATTTACTTGCCGGTGGTATCGGTTTTATCCTGATGGCTTCGTTTTATTGGATCATCGATGTGAAAGGCTGGAAGAAATGGTCTTTTTTCTTCCGGGTTATTGGGATGAATTCCATCTTTATTTATCTGCTATACGATATGGTCAACATTGGAAGTATCACCAAATACGTTTTAGGATGGACCGTACTTTTGGGCGATTTTGGTCTGGTAATAGAGGTTGTCGGAAGCATTATGCTCGTCTGGTCGTTGCTCTATTATATGTATAAAAAGAGTATTTTCCTTCGGGTGTAACAACAAAGAAGCCGGTTCGATTGAGCCGGCTTCTTTGCCTTAATGAGTTTTAGAAGATGGAGTAACGTAGACCAAGATTGTAATTCATAATAGTAGTATTGTATGCATTATAAATCTTGTCCGAGTAACCAATTCTATAGTTTCCAGTGATTTGAAGTTGAGGTGAAATATAATAAACTCCATCAAAACTAAAGTAAATTTTGTTTGACCATTGCTTTGTAAAAGTTTCCGAATACGCTTGATATACTTCTTCGCTTCCCCCATATCCTAATGAAGCTGATAATGAAGTCCTTGAGTTAGGGAAGAAGTCAAATCCAAAATTAACATCTGTGTGAAAAAGATTTTCGGGATAATTATCCGAATTTGAGCCTGTTTTATCAATCAATGTTTCATTTGACAACAAAATATTTAAGTGGCGATCCCAAAACAAATTCAGTTGCTTAGTACAGTTAAAAGATAAATTCGAAACAAGATTAGTATTGGTCGTAATTTGAGAACTTGTACCAATTGATTTATAATAATTTCTTGAATACTGAGGCGATAGCCAAAACTTTAAAACCCTACCTGATTCCCGATCCCGAAAGTAAGCAAAACTCCAGTAATCGTTAAGTGTTGTAAAGTATGAGATGTCTGAACCTTCTATCAATCCTTGCTTGTGTAACAAGGAATCCAAAGCCTGAAGTTCAGCTATTTTTTGAAGACGTGCATCAAAGAATCGTTTGTTCTTCAATTTAGATGCAAAACTTGCAAATTCAAAAATGTCTTTTTCGTCCAATTCCCTTACAAGTGATTTTTGTTCCTTCAGCTTTTCAAGGATATAATAGGTCTGCCATAAATCACTTACCTTTTCCATTCGACCTATTCCTACACCCAAGTCAATTAAAGCATTGAATGAATTGCTTTTGTTATTTGTATCCACTATTCCTCCGGTGGTTCTCTTTATTTCTGAGATGTTATATCCCAGCTCGGGAGCTACTTCCAAAAATAATTTATCTCCTGTTAGGTAATATCTTCTGGAACCACCAAAATTTAAACTTAAGTTCGGATCCATCTGTTTCGTATTTTCAGTAAAACTATGAACCTTAGTGAAATCATATTGTCCTGAAAGTGATGCATGTAACTGATCTATTCGACTTCTGGTTAAGTAGTCATATTGGTATCCAAGTGAAAAGTTTGAACGGGAAGAGTAATCTGAATTAACATTTCTTACAATGTTGCCAGTTCCGTTATTTGAAGGTTGATCATAGGAATTTTTATATTGACTTCCACTCGAATTAAAATTCAACTCCAGTTCGTGCCGTTTGTAATCCGGGAATTTGTACTTCGATAAATCAAAGCTTTTGTCCTGACAGAAGCCTGTTATAGAGGCTCCAAGGATGAATAGGGTGGCAATTGTTCTTTTCATGTTTTGGCTTTTTTGATTATGCTTAAGTAGCAAATATCGAGCCATTGGTTTTCATAATTATTGGTGTTTTGGCAACTAAAAACTGTTGCTCAACATTGAATTGGTGATGAAATCTAATTGCCTGAAACAAACCGGATATTCCAATCTATAAATTCTTACTTTTGTAGCCAAATTGAACACAAAAGATATGTCAGTCCATAAAGAAATACGACGTGTTACTACGCACACCCTTTCAGAAATGAAGCTGAAAGGTGAAAAAATAGCTATGCTTACCTCATACGATTACAGTATGGCTAAACTGGTTGATCAGGCCGGAATTGATATTATTCTGGTTGGTGACTCTGCTTCAAACGTTATGGCTGGTAATGAAACAACCTTGCCAATTACGCTTGATCAAATGATTTATCACGGCAAATCGGTGGTGAAAGCAGTGAATCGTGCGTTGGTGGTGGTTGATATGCCATTTGGAACTTACCAGGGAAACTCTTTGGAGGCGCTGAATTCGGCCATCAAAATCATGAAAGTGACACACGCTGACGCTGTAAAAGTGGAAGGCGGCAAAGAAATCATTGAATCTGTCGAACGAATTTTATCGGCAGGAATTCCGGTGATGGGCCATTTGGGACTAATGCCACAATCGATTAATAAATACGGAACGTATACGGTTCGCGCCAAAGAAGAAGTTGAAGCACAAAAGTTGATTGAGGATGCTATTTTGCTTGAAGAAGCGGGTTGTTTTGCCATTGTGCTTGAAAAAATTCCGGCTGAATTGGGCGCCAAAGTGTCACAGGCATTAAAAATTCCGGTCATTGGTATCGGCGCTGGTGGAGGATGCGACGGTCAGGTTTTGGTTCTTCACGACATGCTCGGAATCACTCAGACGTTTTCACCCCGTTTCCTGAGAAGATATCTGAATCTGGCTGAAGAAATTCAAGGTGCAGTGAATTCCTATGTTCAGGATGTGAAATCACAGGATTTCCCAAACGAAAAGGAACAATATTAAGGGTTGCGGGATACAAGATGCGTGTTGCATGTTTTTTAACCCGAAACTCGGAACCCGAAACTCGCAACATTTCTTTCCGACAGAGACTAAGCACTTATAAATAAATTTACAGGAAATGGAAATAATTTACGAAGACAATCATATTATCGCAGTCAACAAGGCTTGTGGAGAGATCGTTCAGGGCGACAAGACCGGTGATGTAACTTTAATCGACAAAGTGAAAGAATACATCAAGGAAAAATACAAAAAACCGGGAGATGTTTACCTAGGTTCACCACACCGTCTTGACAGACCGACTTCCGGAGTCATTCTGTTTGCGCGCACCAGCAAAGCGCTTCTCCGCCTTAACGAAATGTTTCAGGATAAGGAAGCCATGAAAAAAACATATTGGGCAGTGGTCGATAAACTTCCGGAATTGGAAGAAGGAACTTTGCACCACTGGCTGTTGAAAGACGAAGCGAAGAATAAATCGCATGCCCACAATAAGGAGCGCAAAGGATCGAAAGAAGCCATCCTTGATTATCGTCATGTGGCAACGCTCAACCATTATCATTTGCTCGAAATCGATTTGAAGACTGGTCGTCATCACCAGATTCGGGCACAGCTCAATCGGATTGGTTTGCACATCAAAGGTGACCTGAAGTATGGTGCAGCCCGCAGCAACGAGAACGCCGGTATTCATTTGCATGCCCGCAAAATCGAATTTATTCATCCGGTAACCAAAGAGCCGATAAAGATTGTTGCCAAACCGCCAAAGGATCCAATCTGGAACGATCTGGCGCAGATTGATTATTTGAAAGACTAGAAAAAAGTGATCAGTCGCAGTGGTCAGTTGTAACAAATGAAGGGATTCCATCTTTTTTTAAGAGATGGAATCCCTTCATTTTTGAGGAATGGCTTAAATCCGATTTCAGAACTTAATCTCGCCGAACCATTTTCGTTTTCGGATATAAAATTGAAAGACAATGCTTCTAGGAAGTTTCTCCGGCGGCAGAATATAATGACCGTCTTTTGCTGCCAAATTACGTTTTTTTTGCAATACAGGCAGGGATTTATAGAAGTGATAATGTGCTTTCAAAACGCTTTTTATCCCATTCAGGTTGAATTCAGCAAGTAGTTTAACGGCAGCTACGCCGTCCAAAATCATACGCAGAAAAAGAGTCGGGAAGAGCTGACCTGTTGGCAAATTTTTGTACAAAAGCCAGAGGTTATTCCTAAAATTCAGAAAAAGTTTTCGGGGGTTGTCATACGAAAGTGTTCCACCGCCTACATGATAAACCGTACTTTCAGGAGTATAAACAATACGATATCCGTGGTTTTTAAGGCGCCAGCACAAATCTATTTCTTCCATGTGCGCCCAGAAATCGGCATCGAAACCGCCAGCTTCGTGAAAATAACTGGAGCGCACAAACATGCAGGCGCCGGTTGCCCAGAAAATATCGACAAAATCATTGTATTGTCCATGATCGGCTTCCACTTCGTTAAAAATTCGTCCCCGGCAAAACGGGTATCCAAACCGGTCGATGAATCCACCGGCAGCACCGGCATATTCAAAATGAGTTTTCTGGTGATAACTGAGTATTTTAGGCTGGACTGCTGCAATCGACGATTCATTCTCCATCAAGCGGATTGGCTCATCTAACCATCCGGCAGTTACTTCAACATCCGAATTCAGGATGACAAAATAGTCGGAATCGAGCTGTTTTAAGGCTTCGTTGTATCCTCGTGCAAACCCATAGTTTTGCTTCAGATCAAGGATTTTAACTTCCGGAAATTGATCCTGTAGTATTTGCAGCGAATCGTCAGCTGAACCGTTGTCGGCAACAACAATGTCGGTTGAATCTCCTTTGCTGAATTCAATTACTGAAGGCAGGAATTGTTGCAACAGTTTGGCTCCGTTCCAGTTGAGAATGACTATGGCGATTCGCGGACGATTCATAAAGGACTGAAGAATTGAATTACTGAAGACCTGAATACTTGGTTATGGTATTAAAAGTTTGGCTAAAACAACTGCCATATTTTCTTTTTCGAGGTTGAAAAGCATATTGGCTATTTTCTCCAATTTATCAGGATCTTCCGACTGTAGAATCAGTTTGATTTCGCGGATTTGTTTGCCTGTCAGCTCTTCTCCGAGAAGTGACCATATCTTTTGATTTTCTTCTTCCTGTTTTGGAACCCCTAAATGTTCGAGTTCCATTTTGGTGGCTTCCAGTATTTCACGGGCTTTCAGAATAACCGGATCTGAATCTTTCCCGGTTCCTGCGGCATCGCGCAGATTCCAGCTCGAATAATCGTATTTCAGTTCCTTGATCATCCTTACTTTGGTGCTTTCTTTTCCAAAAATGCGTTCCAGAAATATGATGGTGTGGCTTTTCCATGCTTCCAGATCGAAGTTTTTAGCTGTCAGGCTATCAAGCTGATTGTTGATCAGAGCAATTTCTTTTTCGATCATGACCGTGATTGTTAGTTCGACGCAAGTTATAAAATAGGAATGAGAAAAAGTCATCAGGAAAAAGTCATCAGGAAAAAATAAAGTGGAAGGTCGGCAAAAATAAGATTTGCCTTGTAGAATTTCACATTTTCCTATTGACCAATGACTTTTTTCTAAGTTTTACCCCAGATGTTTGTGTACGATGGAGTAAAATTCGTCGAAATAATTGGCATTGCAGGCAATCATTTCGCCGCCGAACAAATAATTTTCGCCACCACTGAAATCGCAAACCTTGCCCCCTGCTTGTTTCAGGATGATGATTCCGGCAGCAACATCCCACGAATGTAGCGCATGCTCATAAAAACCTTCGAATCTTCCAGCGGCAACGTAGGCCATGTCGGCGGCAGCTGAGCCCAAACGACGCATGCCGTGCGAGTTTCGCATGAAAAAGTTCATTGCTTCCAGATAATTATCCAGTTTTGAAAAATCGTAATACGGAAACCCGGTTGCAATTAGTGAATCGGCTGTACTCGCGGCTTTCGAAACGTGAATCTCTTTACCATTCAGGTAGGCTCTACTTCCTTTCCATGCAAAGAACATTTCGTTGAGGCTGATTTCGTAAACAACTCCCATCACGATTTCCTGATCTTCCAACAGCGCAATACTTACGCAAAATGGCGAAATGCCATGAATGTAATTGGTGGTTCCGTCAAGTGGATCGATTACCCAGCGATATTTTTCGCCGTTGTCCTGAGCGGTTCCTTCTTCAGCAATAAATCCGGATCCGGGCAACAGTTCGCGCAGGGCGGCAACAATCGTTTTTTCCGCAGTTTTATCTACATAGGTTACCATATCGGCTTTCCCTTTGTGGATAATGTCTTCAGCCGTAAATTTTAAGCGTTCGTCATAGATAAACTGGCCAACTTCGCGAGCCAGTTCCTGAACTTGTGTACAAAGTATTTCGAGATTCATGTTTTACAATTTACTATTTTTTCATTTACAATTTACTATTTTAAAGTCCGGAGATTAAAGTTCAAAGTTTGCAACTGGCTACAGGTAAATGCGACTGACCGCTTTCTGAGGGCTTCGGTCTCCTATGAATTTCTTATTCAAGGTTCCGCTCCCTGAGCCTGTCGAAGGGAGCTTCAACGACACTTACCCAAACGTTTCCGTTCGGCAATATGTTTTCCAATTTTACTGAAACAATATGATTTTCCAGATTTTCGCGATAGTCAGTTTCAACTTTGATGTAGTTGTCAGTAAATCCTGAAATCGATTTTTTGTCTTTTTGTTCTTCAAAGAGTACTTCGTGAATTGAGCCTAAGTTCTGGCGGTAGAAATCTTCTGTTTTCCGATCCGAGAGCGAAATCAGTCGTTGCGTCCGATGTTTGCGTTCGTCAACCGGAACTA
>JBBQXI010000151.1:0-8857 GCA_038209805.1 Bacteroidales bacterium
AATTACGAGTCGTAATTTTGCTGCAATCGAGGTTATTTTTTCGGTACAAATCCATGGTCGTTCTGTATTCTTTCGGTTACCAAACGCGAACTTATGACGGTCATCGGCAGTCCGGTTCCCGGAACAGTTGATGCGCCCACGTAATAGAGATTATTGAATTTTTCATCTTTATTTTTCGGTCTGAAACCGCCTACCTGGTTGAGGTCGTGAGCCAATCCGAGGCCACTTCCGCGATACAATCCGAACATTTCTTCCCAATGTTCAGGAGTTAAAACAACCTTTACTTCGGTGTGTGTATGAAAATCAAAACCAGTCCGGTCGCTCAAATCCTGAATAATACCATCTGCAATTTCATGATCGTCGCTCCAATCCTGTTTATACCGCAAATCAGGCACCGGGCAAAGTATAAAGATACACTCCTTACCTTCAGGTGCATAGTCTGGATTGTGCTTCGACTGAATATTGACGTAATAATAGGGTTTGTCAAGCTTTATTTTGTTCTTGAAGATTTTTCCGGCATACTCTTCAAAGTTTCGTCTCAGGAAATAATTGTGATGATACATATTCGGAACTTTGGTGTCCAAACCCAGATAAATTGTCAAAGGAGCCAATGTCCATTTCTTGGCATCCAGTTTCTTTGCTGAAAATGCAGGCCGTCTCAAAATAGACCCACGAAACCAAGCAGCATCGGCATTCACCACAAACAGATCAGCCTTCCATTCTTTTCCTGAACTGTCAATAAAGGAAGTTATCTCACCACCTTTATTTGAAAAATTAGTAATTTCAGTATTGTAATGAATCTGAACTCCCCGCTTTTCCAATTCCTGAAGAATTCCTTCCACTATCTTGTACATTCCACCTTTCACGTTGTAATAGCCGTCATGAACCAATTCGGTGTAATTCAATAAAGTATATACAGCCGGAGTATCGAAAGGAGTCGCTCCAAGAAAAAATCCTACGAGCGAGAAAATCACTTTCACCTCGAAAGAATCGAAATTTCGCTCCATTTCACGCCACATCGAATAGAACATTTTTGGAGCGTGTTTAATCGGAACCGTTGTGAGTTTCAAAAGATATTGAGTCAAAGAATCAAAATTGCGCTGAATCACAATGTTCTCAGTATCATGAAAGATTTGTCCGGCAGCCTTCAAAAAACGTGTAATCTTCCGTTCAAAATCAGGTTCAACATCCTGAAATTCAAGTGCCAGCTTTTTCAGGTCTTTATAAATCAGGTAGCTTCGCTGGTCGCCCTCAAAATGAACCGAATAAAGCGGATCAAGCTCAACAAACTCGAAAGGCATATCCATGTTGCAATCTTTCACCAACTCCTGAAACTCGTAACTCATGCTAAAAAAGGTTGGAGCCATGTCGAATTTAAACCCACCTTTTTCAAGTAAGTTTAGCCTGCCACCAGCACGATGGTATTTTTCAACCATCTCAACCTCGTACCCTCTGGTCGAAAGTCGAAGTGCGGTAGTTAGTCCGCCCAAACCAGTTCCTATAATAATTACCTTTTTTTGCATCTGTTTAATTAATTTCACAAATACTTAAACAAATAAAACGAGAAATGTTTTAGTAATTTACGAATTTATTTTTGGAATCCATTTTGGTTTTCATAAATTTAATAATTATGAAAAAGGCAATCATCATCGGATCGGGAATTGGCGGGCTTGCTGCTGCCATTAGGCTTGCCCGACAAGGGATTAGTGTAGCTGTGTACGAATCGGCTGAAAAAGCCGGTGGCAAGGTGTCGCAACTTAATTTAGATGGTTTTCGATTCGATGCCGGGCCATCGCTGCTAACTTTACCTGAATTGGTGCACGAACTTCTCGATGATGATCTCCGTTTCCCGATCCGCAAACTCGATGTAATTACCAAATACTTCTATCCAGATGGAACTCAGGTTTCGGCCTTCAGCAATGTCGAAAAGTTTTCAGCTGAGGTCGAACAAAAGTTAGATATTCCATCATCAAAGGTGGTCAATTACCTCAAAAAGGCAGCTAAAATATATGAACTCACTTCCGACCTTTTCATTTTCGGCTCCTTCCATCGCATCAAAAACCTGATGAACCTAAAATCGCTCAAAACTCTGATTCATTTTCGGCATCTTCAGGCCTTGAATACTTTACACGAATACAACCGGCAGGAATTGAGCGACGGTCGCTTGGTTCAATTATTCGACCGTTATGCCACATACAACGGCAGCAACCCGTACCAAACGCCAGCAACTCTGAGTGTAATTTCACATTTGGAGCACAACCTGGGCGCCTTTATTCCCGAAGGTGGCATGTTTCAAATTACCGATTCGCTTTATCAGCAAGCATTGCGACTTGGTGTCAATTTTCATTTCAGCCATCCCGTCCGGAAAGTAGAAGCAGCCAATGGCAAGGTTTCCGGAGTTATACTCGACACTGGATTTGCTGCGGCAGATATTGTGGTGAGCGATATTGATATTCACAGCTTTTACTCGTCACTGTTGCCCGATAAAAAGCGACTGGCAAAAATTACAAAGGAAGAACGATCATCGTCAGCCATTATTTTTTACTGGGGAATGAAAGGCATTTATCCTGAATTGGACATCCACAATATCTTTTTCAGTTCGGATTATCAGGACGAATTTGAACACCTGTTTGAGAAAAAAAAATTGTACAACGATCCGACTATTTACGTTTACATTAGCAGTAAATACAACCGATCCGACGCACCCGAAGGTTGCGAAAATTGGTTCGTAATGATTAATGCGCCAGCCGACACCGGACAGGATTGGAAAGAATTTATAGAACATTCGCGCTTTGTTATTCTGGAAAAACTGGAACGTATGCTGGGCAAAGAACTCATGTATTGCATTGTTAACGAACAAATTTTGTCGCCTCCTGATATTTTTAAACAAACCGGTTCGGTCAATGGTTCTTTGTACGGAAGCAGCTCCAATAGCCGCTATGCATCGTTTAACCGACATGCCAACTTCCGAAGCGACATCAACGGTTTGTATTTTGTTGGGGGTAGTGTGCATCCGGGCGGAGGAATTCCGTTGTGTTTGTCGTCGGCAAACATTGTTGCCGGATTGGTGAAAGAACAATTGCAAAAACGACCAAAATGAAAACGCTTACAAAATATCAGATTGCAAAAATCGCAATCGGGTTATGGTATCTGGTTGGGATAATCGGGTTTATGATTCGCCCTTTGCAGCCCATTTTTCAACAACTCACACCTTTCGGGATGGTGATGGCTGCTGCTTTGCTGATGTTTTTTCACGAACCCAAAAACCTGAAAAGCGGACTTGTTTTTTCAGGCATTGCGTTGTTTGGCTTTGTTGTTGAGTTGATTGGAGTAAACACACAAGCCATTTTTGGATTCTACATTTACGGAAATTCGCTGGGCCCAAAACTGTGGAATACACCGTTTATCATCGGGCTCAACTGGTTGGTGCTAATTTATTGCATTGCCTCGCTGGGCAAACCCATTCGCAACACCTGGTATTTCCCGTTAATTGGCGCCGCAACAATGGTTGGCTTCGACTGGCTGATGGAACCTGTTGCCATTGCCAACGACATGTGGTATTGGGTCAGCGAAGTTATTCCGAGTGAAAATTACATCGACTGGTTTCTGGTCTCCGGATTCCTGTTCCTGATGATCCGCATTCTGAAAGTTGAAATCAAAAACCGGATTGCAGGTTTTCTATTCGCCATGCAAGTTGTATTCTTTTTGGCACTAAACATATTGATTCATATCTAACATGGGATTACTGATTGCTTTACTCATCGTTACATTGTGGTTTGCACATCTGGTTTATTTGCTGGTATTTGTCGAAGTATCTTTTGCACCAATCATACTGATTCACATCGCCATTCAAACCTATTTATATACCGGACTTTTCATTACGGCTCACGATGCTATGCACGGTCTGGTTTCGTCGAACCGTACGATAAACTCGATCATTGGACAATCTGCCACCTGGCTTTTTGCTGCACTCTCCTATTCCCAACTTTACAAGAAGCATCATTTGCATCACCGGTTTCCAGGCGAAGAAGCTGATCCGGACTATTATACCGGTTCGCAAAATTTCTGGCGCTGGTGGTTTTCGTTCCTGAAAAATTACGTGAGCTGGTGGCAAATCATCACCATGGCCGTAGTTTTTAATGTTTTGCAAATTTGGGTCAATCAACTAAACCTGATTGTGTTCTGGGTTCTACCTTCAATTCTGGCAACCTTCCAATTGTTTTACTTCGGAACTTACAGGCCACACAAGCTGCCACATACCGAATCGATGATGCCACACAATGCCCGGAGCCAGAATGGGTCTCACTTGGGGGCCATGCTTTCGTGTTATTTCTTTGGATATCACTACGAACATCACGAATCGCCGCACACTCCCTGGTGGAAATTGTATCGGATTAAAAACCAAGCACGATGATTAAAGCACAGCACCATAAACTATATATCTGGTTTTTCCGGAATTACTTTGGACTGTTAAGCTTCTTTCATTTTCGGAAGATGAGCGTTATCTCCGATGTTCCTATTCCTGAAGATCGGTCGGTGCTTTTATTTCAAAACCATTTTAGCTGGTGGGACGGATACTGGTCGTACGGACTGAGCCTAAAAATATTCAAGCGAAGATTCCATGTCATGATGCTCGAAGAACAACTTCGAAAACGCATGTTTCTGAATCGCTGCGGAGTATTCTCAATCAAAAAGAACAATCGCGATTTTTTGGATTCACTTCAATATGCCTCCGGAATTTTACGCAATCCTAAGAATTTAGTGGCCATCTATCCAACTGGCGAAATGTTGACTCAGCATCAGCAAATCATGCACTTTCAAAAAGGAATCGATCGAATTATTACCGGAAAAACTGATCATTTCGAGATTGTATTGGCTGTCTTTTTGGTGGACTACTTTGGATTTGCACGTCCCGAAATCCGAATTTATCTCCAAAACTATTCTGGTGATCGGACTGTTGAAGCTATCGAAAAAGCTTATCATTCGTTTTATCAAACTTGTGTAACCAAACAAACCGAATAATGGAAATACTGGCAATTTTTACATTGGTTTTTCTTGCTGTCCGGACGCTTATTTCGTTCGTGAACCTCATTTCGGGGTTGCACCTTCCGGATAAAAGCCCAACAAGTTTCCCCAAAGTATCGGTATTGATTCCGGCTCGAAACGAAGAAACAGCACTTGGAGGTTTATTGGAGAGCCTTGAAAAACAAGATTATCCTGATTTTGAAGTTATTGTTTGCGATGATCATTCGTCGGACAATACAGAAGATATTCTCAACTGGATTGCCGGCGAAGATGAGCGCTTTCACTGGTTCTTGGGAGAAAAACTTCAGGAATATTGGTTAGGGAAAAATTTTGCCTGTCACCAACTGGCACAAAAAGCTTCAGGAAAATACCTTATTTTTTTTGATGCCGATGTAGAATTGAGCCCGGATGCGATCACAAAAGCTGTCGCCTTTTTTCAAGAAGAAGGATTGTCGTTGTTATCGATTTTCCCGCAACAAAAAATGAAATCGTTTGCTGAGCGTGTAACCGTTCCGGTGATGAATTGGATACTGCAAAATTTATTGCCGATGATTTTGGTTCAGAAAAGCAAGTTTCCATCACTTTCGGCGGCCAACGGGCAATTGATGATGTTTGATGCCGAAAATTATCGCACTCACCAATGGCACTCCCGAGTCAAAAACCAAAATGTGGAAGACATCCGATTGGCACGAATGATCAAGACCGAAGGATTAAAAATGGCTGTTCTGCTGGGAAATAAAGATGCTTTTTGCCGAATGTACCGGAGTTTCGACGAGGCGGTTGTAGGTTTTTCGCGAAATATTCACGAGTATTTTGGTGGCCGGAGAATAGTCATGCTCGCCTTCTGGCTCATCGTCTGTTTTGGGCCATTCATCGTTTTTTTTGCGTTGGGATGGACGTTTTTTAGTTTATTTGTCCTGGTGATTTTGGTCAACCGAGTGTTTATATCTGCAGCTAATCGTCAGAATATTGTTTTGTCGGTTTTGCTGCATCCCTTGCAGATGATTAGTTTTACGTTCATCGTTTTTTACAATATTTTCAGGAGAATAAAAAAAGAGACTACATGGAAGGGACGAAAAATAAAGCTTTAAAGCAAAATGCAAGCGATCAATCTCAGTGAAAATGTTACGGGTTATGTTCCATGTTACGTGCCGGAATTCGAATCTCGCAGCACGCAACATCGAATCCAAAAAATCAAACAAATGAAATACTATAATACATTGCTGCTTGTCCTACTGATATTCCCGGTTTTGGCGGGTAATGCTCAAAAAAAAGATCTGGCCTATTACCAGTGTGCCTTTTTTGAAAGTTACCGTGCCGGAAACATGACGCCATGGCCAGCTCTGATTGATGAAATGGAAAAAGAAAAATCGACAGATGTTGTCTGGCAAACCGAGATTTTAAAAGCAATGTACGGTTTGGTTGGTTACGAATTTGGACTACACGATAAAGAAGCGGCGCGAACATATGTAAATAAAGCAGATGTTTATCTGGACAACCTTTTGGCGAAATATCCCCGCAATTCACAACTTCACAGTCTGGCAGGCGCTTTTTACGGGTACAAAATTGGACTGGCATTTTATAAAGCGCCATTTCTGGGACCCAAAAGCATGTACCATGTCGACAAATCGATTGAACTTGATCCGGCAGAGCCAATGGGTTACATTGAAAAGGGCAACTCATTGCAATATCGACCTGCTATTTTCGGCGGAGACAAAATGGAAGCATTGAAGTTCTACCGCAAAGCGCTTGCATTGATCGAAGCCAAACCTGTTTCGAAATGCGACTGGCAACAAATGCTGTTGCGCGCGTTTATCCTGAAGAATCTGTATGAAACGAATCAGACTGTCGAAGCTGAAGCTTTTCTCACTGCCATGCAAAAAGATTACGGATCGATGGATTGGATTAAAAAGTTTGTGGGTGCTGAGTTTATGGATGGGAAATAAATATGAAGTATCTTATAAAAAAATTCATTCTAAATTTTCTTTTTGATCTTAATAATCTTACTACATTTGTAACCATTGTATAAGGTTACACAATGTGGTTATGAACAAATACTTGACACTTACAGAAGCTTCAGAATTAATTGGTAAAAGTAAAGAAACTCTACGACGGTGGGATAGAGAAGGTAAGTTATTGGCCGTTCGAGAGCCGATTAGTAATTATAGAGTCTACAAAAAAGATGATGTTTTATCTCTTTTTATCAACTTTATAGATTTAGAACCCAAAGAAACCGAGAATAATTATGCTGAACCGGAAAATCGTTATTCGGTTTTAGAACTATTTGCTGGTGCTGGTGGTCTTGCTGTTGGTTTGGAAAAGGCGGGATTAAATTGTGTAGCTTTAAATGAGATTGATAAATGGGCTTGTGAAACCTTACGCAGAAATCGACCAAACTGGAAGGTTTATGAGGGCGATATTAAATCATTTGACTTTTCAGAGTATCACAATAAAATCGATGTAGTAACTGGAGGTTTTCCATGTCAAGCATTTAGTTATGCCGGAAAAAAACTTGGATTAAACGACGCTAGAGGCACATTGTTCTATGAATTTGCCAGAGTCGTAAAAGAAGTTAATCCCCCAATTTGTATTGGTGAGAATGTTCGTGGTTTGTTAAGCCATGAAAATGGGAAAACGCTACAGGGAATGATATCGATTCTGAATGAGATCGGCTACAATGTAGTTCCATTTCAAGTTTTAAAAGCGATAAACTTTAAAGTTCCTCAAAAAAGAGAACGACTAATTCTAGTTGGTATTCGAAAAGATATTAAAACGAAATATGAATACCCAAAGCCATTCAAAAAAATATACAACCTTTCTGACGCACTCAAAAAAGGAGCATTATTTGATTGTGATGTTCCTTTATCAGAAGGAGTAACATATCCGAAAAGAAAAAAAGAAGTTTTAGATTTAGTACCGCAAAAAGGATATTGGCGCGATTTGCCCCTTGATGTCCAGAAAGAATTTATGGGACAAAGCTTCTATCTGGGAGGCGGTAAAACTGGTATGGCGAGAAGAATTGGATGGGACGAGCCTTGCTTAACTCTTACCTGTAGCCCGGCACAAAAGCAAACAGAAAGATGCCATCCGGAAGAAACAAGGCCATTCACTGTTCGCGAATATGCCCGAATCCAAACATTTCCAGACGATTGGCAGTTTATTGGTTCTATCGCGCAGCAGTATAAACAAATAGGAAATGCTGTTCCTGTTAATTTGGGCAAAGAAGTTGGATTTTCAATTGTGCGATTCCTGAATAATTATTATCGAGAACTAAAACCGGAATAGTAGCGATGTTCTAATCTCATCAGCCAACTCATTACATCCTATTTCAAAGAAATTTTGGGTATCAAGATTTGTAATACATGTGTGTAAAGCAGCCACCAATTGGTCATAGAAATGAGGATAGCCAGTAATTCTGTGCCAGAAATCACGACCCACAATAACAGGATGAGTCTGATCAATCTTTCTATAATGCTGGCTTAATTCCTCAGGTTCTCCGTAAAGTACACCAACAATAAAATCAGTATTATTTACCCCAGATAATGCTCTATTGGTTCTGGCTAAGTTTATCGTATCTGAAAATTTTTTCAACAAAGGATTAACGTCTTCTGAATTAATGGTGTTTGGCCCAGATTTTAACTGACACCATTTTTTGCGATTGTCAATTAGATCAAGAAATTCTATATCCATCCCCCTTATTAAAGAACCTTGAGCTATTCCCAGATCTACGAACATGCTTTGAATTCGAGTCCCAAAGGAAGTGTTAATTGAAGTCCCTAATACTCTTGGATAATAGAGGGCTTTAGCAACACCCTCTGGACTATATTTATCC
>JBBQXI010000152.1:0-8751 GCA_038209805.1 Bacteroidales bacterium
TTAGCCTTTCAGTATTTGGTATTATTGGCGGGTTGAGTAGTGTAGCTCTCAAACAAATTGACACGGTCATGCTTAACAGTTATACCGATTTGGCAATGACCGGTAAATACTCCATTATATTTTATTTCAGCACCGTAATCCTGATTCCAAGCGTGGCACTGGGCAAAATCTCATCGACCATTATTGCCGATGCCTGGAAAAATAAGGATTTAGACACGATTGCCGATATTTATTACAAAAGTAGCATCAATCAGCTTTTTGCCAGTTTATTGCTTTTTATACTGGTGGCTGCCAATTTGCAAAACATTATTCATTTGCTGGGTTCCGGATACATAGGAACAGAATGGGTAATCATCCTGATTTCACTTTCAAGCCTGATTGTTTCCTCCACCGGATCAAGTGTGCAAATCATAGGCACTTCGCACAAATACAAAATTCAAACCTATTCGCTAGGAGTGCTGGTGGTGTTGGTTGTGATTTTTTACTCGATTTTTATACCAATGTGGGGAATGGTTGGTGCAGCGTTGGGTTCTTTATTGTCGGTTTCCGGAGCATCGCTTTTGCGTGTTTTCTACCTTCAGCGTAACATGAAATTATTTCCATATAAACTGACTCATCTGAAATGCGTAGCCATCGGAGTTTTCGCTTTAGTCGTTGGAAAGATCATTCCGGTGATGGATAATTTTCTGATCGACCTAATCATCCGCTGTTCGTCCATCAGTGTGGTTTTTATAGGATTGTGTTACCTGTTTAATATTACTGGCGATTTAAATCTGATTGTCAATAAATTTTTGAAGCAAATCCGAATCATCAAATAACCATAAATCAAAACTAAACTATACGACCATGAAAATACGTTTTATCGGTGCAGCTCGCGAGGTTACCGGAAGCAAACACCTCATTACCACCAGACAAGGTAAAAAAATATTACTCGATTGCGGAATGTTTCAGGGGAAGGGATTGGAAACCGATGCAATGAACCGTAACCTTGGGTTTAATCCTGAGGGAATCGACCACATCCTCCTTAGTCATGCCCATATCGATCACTCCGGCTTGATCCCATACATGTACAAATTGGGTTTCAGGGGATCGGTAATTTGCACCAATGCTACACGCGACTTATGTGCATTAATGCTTGTCGATTGCGGTCATATACAAGATTACGATACGAAGACATTTAATAAGAGGCGTGTTGCCAAAGGTTATGCACCAGTCGACCCTATTTATACGGAGGAGGATGCGCGGGCTTGTATGGACTTGTTTATTGGAATTGCTTACGATCGTCGCTTTTATATCAACAACGATATTTCAGTCAGGTTTACAAATACCGGGCACATGTTGGGCAGTGGGGTTGTTACTTTGGAGGTAAATGAAGACGGTAAAAAAATACGAGTAGCTTATACCGGCGACATCGGTCGACCAGAAAGCCGCTTATTGAAATCTCCGGCGCCTTTTCCACAATGCGATTACCTAATTACTGAAACCACTTACGGTAACCGTCTTCACCCAAAGATGCAGGATGCTGAACAGGAATTGCTAAGGGTAATTCAGGAAACATGTGTCAAAAACCGCGGAAAATTAATCATTCCTTCTTTTGCTATTGGCCGTGCCCAAGAAATAATTTATTCACTCAATAATTTCTTCAACGAGCGAAAATTACCTAAAGTAAATATTTATTTAGACAGCCCGTTAGCCATTAATGCAACCGAGATATTTAAAATACATACGAACGAACTGAATGAAGGCGTTGCCAATGTGATGTTGTACGATAGCGATCCATTTGGGTTTAACTCTTTGTTTTATATCAAAAGCGCCGAAGAATCGAAGTCGCTCAACTCCTATAAACAACCCTGCGTTATTATTTCGGCATCGGGCATGATGGAAGCCGGACGCGTAAAGCATCATATTGCAAACAACATCGAAAATCATAGAAATACAATACTTGCGGTTGGATATTGCGCCCCGTCAACACTTGGAGCCCGCATTTTAAGAGGCGATCAGGAAATTTCAGTGTTCGGTCAAAGGCATCCGGTTCGTGCTACCATCGAAAAAATTGAAGCTTTTTCGGGACATGGGGACTATCAGGAAATGGCTGATTTTATTGGTTGTCAGAACGCAGGAGAAGTTAAGAAAACCTTTTTGGTACATGGCGAATACGAATCAGCAAAGTTTTATGCCAACTACATCAAAGAGAGAGGTTTTAAAAATATAGAAATTCCAGAAGCTGGTAGCGAGTTTGAACTAAAATAAGCTTAGTGGAGCCAAACTACTTTTTGTTCCGATTGGTGTGGCTGTCCGATAATGTCTCTGTATAATTCAGGTCTCCTTGCCTGAATGTACCGGTGTCCACCTGCCTGAGTATTTTTTTCAGGAGTAAAAGTTGCTGTTACAAAACTGTCATCAAATGTACGGCACTCAGCAATAACATCTCCAAAAGGATCGATAATCATGGAGCAGCCATTTTTTAGCTGGTCATCGTCCATACCGACAGGATTTGTAAAGACAGCGTAAATGGCATTGTCGTAAGCTCTTGCTGGTAGCCATTTCATCAGCCAGCCCCGTCCTTTCATCCCGTCAAACTCCAATCGCAACGAAGTAGGATCAACCTCGCGATTCTCCCAAAGCCTGGGGTCTACAAAACCCGCTCCGGGTCTGGTTGAAGGTGTACACATCGTAACATGAGGCATAAAAATAATGTCTGCTCCAAGTAATTTGGTCGCTCTCACATTTTCGATGATGTTATTATCGTAACAAATTAAAATGCCACATTTCCATCCCAAAAGATCGAATACGCAATAACTATCGCCTGGTAACAAATACGGATTTATAAACGGATGCAGTTTCCTGAATTTTGCCACCAGTCCGCTTTTATCAACACAAACATACGCTTTGAATAAGTTATCATTTTCATCTTTCTCGAAGAGCCCCGCCAACACAACGATATTATGGTCCTTTGCGATTTGCGTGAGCCTTAAAATGCTTTTTCCATCTGGAATAAATTCAGCCAAATCAAGCATCTGTTGTTTAGAAAGGTTTCGGGCAAAAGTATACCCAGTAATTGAACATTCATGAAAAGCAATTACGTGTGAACCTTCGTTGGATGCCTTTTGAGAAAGTTTTTCAATGACACCCAAATTGTAGGCTTTGTCGCCACTTCTATTTTCAAATTGCGCAGTCGAAATTTTTAGGTTGTCCATGCTGTAATCAATTTATTATTCCCCGTCAAAGTTAATCCGAAAAGAACTGAATGAGAAAAAATCTGTAAAGAACATTTCTGTACTTTTGTCCTTATTCGAAACGATTAATTATCATGTCGCAATTAGGAATCATACTACAAGCCCGAACCGGTTCGACCCGAATGCCTGAAAAGGTTATTCTGCCCTTTTATCAGGAGCAATCTATTCTGGATTTGCTGCTCGAAAAAGTGAAAAAAATTGGAGTTCCGGCAGTGTTGGCAACCACCGATAATCCAACAGACGATCGGATTTGTGCCATGGCCACCAAACATGAGGTTCCTGTTTTCAGAGGTTCGGAAAACGATGTGATCGACCGTTTTATTCAGGCCGCAAAGTTGTTCGGTTTCAGAAAGATTATTCGTGTTTGTGCCGATAATCCCTTTTTAGATTTAATAGGAATGCAAACTCTGATAACTGAATTCAGCAATTCAAATGCCGATTACCTGAGCTTTCAATTGGCCGGAAATAAACCATCCATACTTACTCATTTTGGTTTTTGGACCGAAGCCGTTCGTCTGGAAGCACTTGAAAAAGCCCAAGAACTGACTTCAGAAAAATTGTACCACGAACATGTTACTAATTTCGTTTACGGTAACCCTGATCTGTTCAACGTTCAATTTATTCAGGCCGATGAGTTGGTCTTTTCGCGCACCGACATCCGCATGACGCTTGATACATCGGAAGATTTTGAAATTCAGCAAAAAATATTTGCAACTATCAGCAAGGAAAATCCTAATTTTGGCATCCCTGAGATTATCAGTTGGCTCGACCAACATCCGGAAATCCTGAAACTGATGAAAAAGGAAATCCTGAAAAATCAGAAATAAAATTGAAAATGAGTAAATCAACCTATATTATTGGCGAAATTGGGCAGAACCACAATGGCGAAGTTGAGATTGCCAAAAAGCTGATCGACGTGGTTACCGAACCGGTGATTGATCATCTTTTCGGGCAGAATCTGAAGCCAATGGATGCGGTGAAAATGACTCGCCGCGATTTGAAAGAGGAGCTTTCTGCTTCCGAAATGTTCAGGCCATACGAAAATTCCAATTCATTTGGCAAAACGTATGGCGAGCATCGCGCTGTTCTGGAATTGAACGACGAACAGCATTTTGAAGTTTACCAATATGCCAAGTCGAAGGGACTTGAGGTTGTTGAAACCCTTTGCGCAAAAGGCTGTTTGTCGATGTTGAAGTTATTTACTCCTGATCGCCTGAAAGTTGCATCGCGCGATTTGACAAACCTTCCACTTCTGGAAGTAATGGCCGAAACAAAAATCCCAATCATCCTTTCGACCGGAATGACTGGCAAAAAGGAGTTGGACGATGCTCTCGAAATTATTGCCAAATACCATTCAAACATTAGCATATTGCATTGCTTGTCGCAATACCCTTCTGAATATCAGAATATTAATTTATTGAGCATTCAATTCCTGAAAGAGCATTACCCGCAATATACCATTGGTTATTCAGATCATTCCATCGGGATCTTAATGCCCGCTGTTGCTGTTGGGATGGGCGCCGAAATCATCGAGAAGCACATTACTTTAGATCGTAACATGAAAGGCACCGATCACCGTGGATCGTTAGAACCGGAAGGAATCTGGCGAATGATGCGCGACATCAGGAATACCGAATATGCCATTGGTAAAAATGACTTGTTTGTCAGCGAAAAGGTTCAAACTACACGCGTTAAACTGGAACGTTCTATTGCCACAACTCGTACGATTGAGGCCGGTGAACTTATCAGTGAAAACGATTTGCACATGCTTAGCCCAGGCAATGGATTTAAATGGGCCGAGAAAAACAATATAATTGGTAAAAAAGCGCTGGTCTCGATTCCGGCAAACGAAATTATTTATCCTGAAATGCTTGCGAAATGAAGATAAAATTAGTGTTGACTGATATTGACGGGGTTTGGACTGACGGCGGAATGTACTACGACCAGACAGGAAATGAATTGAAGAAGTTTAATACAACGGATAGTGCCGGAGTTGTTTTTTTGCAATTACTCGATATTCCGCTTGGAATTATTACCGGCGAAAATACCAAAATTGTATGGCGGCGTGCCGAAAAACTGAAAATAAACCATTTGTTTATAGGGGTCAAAAATAAACTGGAAGTCGCTGAGAAACTTTGTGCAGAAATGCATATTTCACTTCAGGAAGTAGCCTATGTTGGCGATGACCTGAATGATGCCATGCTTTTAAAAGCGGTAGGGTTTAGTGCAATACCGGCAAATGCCTGCACTTACATGGAAAAATATGCTAAAATAAGGCTTAAAAGAAATGGTGGAGAAGGCGCTTTCCGCGAATTTGTTGAATTGCTGCTCGCGAAGGAAAACCTGCTCGATACTGCAGTCCAGAAATACCTGAAAGCTACGTTGCAGAAGTAATTAAGCGCATTGTTTTAGTTACCTGTTCAATAGAAATTTTATCGGTTCAGGAAGATAGCGATTGTATCAAGAGAATTGACAATGATGGAATTGTTTTTTATGCAAAATGAGTCAGTCGGAATGGTCTATTTAGTGCGATATTAGTAATTAACTAGTGTTCCAGAGTTGTCGGAAGCGTAAACGAAACGACAGAACCTTTACCTTTTTGACTATCTATTGTGATCGTTCCGTTGTTTTTCTCTATGAAATCTTTGACAAGGATTAATCCCAATCCTGTACTCATTTCATTTTCGGTACCTGGAGTATGAAGAGTATTAGTTATATCAAAGATTTTTGAGAGTGCAGATTATTCAATTCCAACCCCGTTATCGGTAATACTGACAGTTGCGTTATTCGTACTCGTAATTTCGCTCTTGATAGTGACCCAACCACCCCGATTTGTGAATTTAATGGCATTGCTTAGAAGATTTCGTACTATGGTTTGAACCATGTTGAGGTCGGCCATCACAAAAATTTCATCGGTTAATTCAAAATTGACTTTAATCTGTTTGTTATCAGCAGATTGCATTAGTCCTTTTGTTGAATTCTGAATAACATCAGTAAGTTTTAACTGACTCGGATTGAATTCAATTTTGTTTAATTGTGATTGACCCCAAATAAGCAGATTTTCAAGTAATACACTTACATTTTCAGCAGATTTATATAACGATGATATTATTTCTTTTAATTCGGTTGGACTTAGTTCATAAAATGTGTTATTGAGATGCTCCAGAAAAGCAGCAAGGTTAGCTGTTGGTCCACGTAAATCGTGTGCGATGATTGCAAAGAATTTGTCTTTTGCAGCGTTCGTCTCTTTTAGTTCGAGATTTTTATGCCTCATTTTGGTGTAAAACCAATATATTAAAATTGATATTAAGATTGTAATAAAGATTCCTATGATCATGATTAATTGAGAAATCCTATGCTGTTTGATTGTAAGTGAGTTAATCTCGTTTTGTTTTTCCAATTCTAAAATCTGCCCATTTTGTTTATCAATCTCATAAATAGCCTGCAATTGTTCCATCTTTATATCAGCATCACCCGAAAGAAGAGAATCTTGAATTTCAATTTGTTTCTTCTGACAGCTGACAGCATTTTCAAGATCATTCATCTTTAAATAGACCTTGGTCAACCTTGAATATATGTTTAACTGTATACTTTTTTGGTTGTTTGATTTTGCTAAAGTTAATGCTAACTGTAATTTGTTAAACCCTTCTTTTTTTTGTCCTTGTTCAATGAGGCTTAATCCGAGGTACTCATAAACTGAAGGAAGACCAAGGAAGTCATCGACTTCTTTCTTTATCTTAAACGATTCCTTCAAATGGGTTTCTGCCAGTTTATATTTTCCGATGGCATAGTCAATCATACCCAGATTTTTATAGGAGTTTGATATACCGTATTTTTCTTTAGTAGTGGTGTACGTTTTTAGCGTAAAATCAATGTTTTCATATGCTTCTTTGAAATTTCCTGCCTCCAAGTTGAGAAGTCCAATCTGAGAATAACATATGGCTACGCCACTCTGGTTTCCGTCGATAGTCGCCATTTGTGAGTATATTTCTAAAGCTTCCTGAAAATATTCTAAAGCTTTTTGAGACAGTTTTAAGTCTGCATATATTCGACCCAATAAATACGCTGCCCAAGCCTTTCCCTCTGAGAACCCTGCTTTTTCATAATTGAGTTTAGAGTTAATTATATATTCTATTGCTCTGTCATATAATCCATTAACTCTAAATATGGTACCCATCATCGAGTACGAGGAACCCATTACTTTAAAATTGTTTGATAGACGACTAGACTGAATAGAGGCATTAAAATATTCAAGTGCAGTTATATCTTCATTGCGGCTGTGCTTAATTACACCTTTACGGAATAGAATTTCTCCTTTGTACCAATTATCGTGAGTAGCCTCTGAGTGGGTGAGTGCCGTATCAAGATAAGCCAAAGAAATATCCTTTAGATCCAATACCTGATTTATTCTTCCCAGCGTATAATAGGCGCGCATTTCCAGACTTTCGTGGTTAGCTATTTTTGCTGCTAACAGAGCCGAATTTGCCAGATTTTTAGATTCATGGCTGTCATTGTTGACAATTAAAAGGGAGAGTTCAAGTTGGGTGGAGATTCTATCTAATCCTTTATTGTTGCCTAACTCTTTGCGAAGGCTGTCAATTCGAGTAAAGCTAAATTTTTCCTCAGAGAAGGCAGAGTAAGTAATTACAATAGTCAATAAAAACAGAATAGACCAGAGAATCTTTTTATTCATCTTTTTATTTTACTTAAAAATCTAAAATTGAAACAAGCAAAAGTGGCTGTTCTTGCTAACTTCAATTTGAAGCCAATAAAGGTTAAAAAAAATAATCCTTTTCAGAATGAAAAATACAAAGAAAAATTAAATAGCCAATACAAAGTTATTCTAACGAACATACTTTATAAGTATTGATATTTTCTGGGATACAAGACTAAACACCGTTGCGACGCTTATTAACGTCGGAACTACAATATCCTTTTTGTTATACCTACGAGTTGTTTCAGGTTTCGAACCTGAACTCTTCTGATCCAGAATCAGATCAGACGTGTTTTGTATGCCTTAGTCGTCTATAAATTAGACAGATTTCTCAAACAATTAAAGGTTGGTGTTAATCACCACCATCTTCAAGAAATGATAAAAATCCCTCAAAACCTAGCGTAAAATAAAAAAGCAGCCACAACTTAATGTAACTGCTTCACTTTCAGGGTGGGCCCAACTGGGCTTGAACCAGTGACTCCCTGATTATGAGTATTAAGCCAGCCGTTCTCTTTAATTTTCTTCTATTTTTATTTGTTTATTAAATATCTGATATTTAATTATTTGAATGACTTTGTTATTTTATAAAATAGTATCAATTTTGAAATAATTGCTATATTTGTGTGCAAATTGTGTGCAAATATCCCCTTTGCACACATAAAATAAGCGTTTAAATATAGCGACTATGTTCAACTATTCAAACAGTGGAGTTACCGTATCTTCTATTTTAGATAACCGGAGGGCTACCAATGACAATTTATATCCTATCAAAATCCGTGTAACATTCCAGCGTATCCGTAA
>JBBQXI010000153.1:0-8744 GCA_038209805.1 Bacteroidales bacterium
CATTTGTAAATGTGTGTACCCCTTCTGACAATGTAGTCGCAAGTAATGCGGCCATACAGGATTTCGATGGTGATGGCATGAAAGACTGGCGCGATGAAAATGACGACGACGACGAGTATCTTACACGGTTTGAAGATATGAATGGCGATGGAGATTTTAGTAATGATGTGTTTGGTCATCCCGGACATCCCGAATACCTCTGGAAAGGGCGCGATTGCGATTTGTTTATCCCGAATGCCTTCTCACCAAACGGAGATAATATTCACGACTTTTTCCAAATTTATTGTACGGAGGATTATCCAAATGCCAGATTGTATATTTTTGACCAACTCGGAAACAAGTTGTATGAGAAGGAACATTACGGAAATTTACAGTTTTGGGGCAGTTACGACCGGGCATGGTGGGATGGACGAACAGCCAACAAAGCAGCTACAACTACGAATGGGGGAATGGTAAGTCCGGGAACATATTACTATGTGTTGCAATTAGGTAATGGCGACGTTCGAAAGAGTTTCGTATTTGTATCGTATTAGAATGAGAAGATGAAGTATAGAAAAAACTGATGATTCGAAGGTTCAAACATATTGTTATTATTACATTGCTCTTTTTGGTTGTTGCTGGTATTAAGGCCAGAGGACAGGAATTTCCATGGTCGTTACAATATGTTACCAATATGAACACCATTAATCCTGCTTATGTAGGAATGTGGGATAGAGCAGGTTTGTTGGTTTCAACACGAATCAATTGGGTGGGTATTAAAGGAGCGCCATTAACGCAGCAGTTTTCGTACTATACACCTATAAAAGATCAAAAAAGTGGTATTGGAGTGAATCTTCAGCGAAGAAATTTGGGGCTGGAAAAGAGTTTGTTCCTGACTGGCGATTATTCTTATCAGGTTCGGCTTGATGTATACAATTACCTTCGCTTTGGGTTTCGTGCCGGTTTTGTGAATTACGATAACAATTTGAATGCCTATCAACTTTATCCAGATCAAATTCCTGATTCTGAATTTACTACCGATGTTCACCAATATTTCATGACTGTGTTCGGAGTGGGAGCCGTATTGTTTGATGACAGGTATCATATCAGTCTGTCTATTCCACAGATAATCAACAATACGTTTAAAGTAAATCAAAATGGGTTCTCCTCGTTGCACGAACTTCGAACAATTTATTTGGCTGGCGGATATGTTATTAAATTACCAAGCACCATTATGGTGCGCCCAAATTTGCTAGTTGTTGCAACGGTTGGAAAACAAGTTTACTTTGATGCCTCAGCGATCATATATTTACCTGGTGATCTTCAATTTGGACTGAATCTTAGGAGTAACGGTGCTATGTGTTTATCCGGCCAATATACATTTAAAAATAACATTCGAATAGGCTATGCTTCAGAATATCATGTGATTGAGGATATTCGAAAATATCAGCTTGGAAGCTATGAAATTATGGTTGGATATGATTTTAACTTGTACCGGAAGAAAAATACCAGGCCATATTACTTCTGATAATTTATGTTCCCTCATAAATAATCCTGACAGATAACATTTCTGCCAGGATTATTTTTAAGGTATGGATTCTGTCTGCCAGGATGGAACAGATTGTTTAGATCAGATTAATTTCCCAATTCAGAAAGGAAACGAATTCGCATCAATCGAACGTCGGAATCGGTATATTCATCTTCGCCAAGTTCCTTGAGTGCCTCTTCAATGCTGTCGTTCTTCGCCTCTCTGAAGTATTCAAAAATCTCTTCCTGACGGTCTTCATCAAGGATTTCGTCGAGGTAATAATCAATGTTTATCTTGGTTCCGGAGTTTACAATGGTTTCAATTTCTGAGATCAGATCTTTTATGTCGATGCCAATCGAAGCGGCAATGTCGTCGAGCGAAAGTTTTCGGTCAATGCTTTGAATGATGCCCACTTTTATTTTTGATTTGTTGGCAACACTTTTAACCACCATGTCCTGTGGACGGTCAATTTCGTTTTCATCGACATACGATTTGATTAATTCAACAAATTCTTTACCATACCGTTTGGCTTTTCCTTCTCCAACTCCCTGAATATATTTCAGTTCTTCCACAGTAATGGGATATTGCAAAGCCATATCAGCCAGCGATGGGTCCTGAAAAATGACGAACGGTGGAAGGTTAAGCTTCTTCGAGATCTTTTTCCGAAGATCTTTCAGCATCGAAAACAACTCGGGATCGCCGGCGCCACTAGCCTGAGCAGCCGCTGCATTGGCCTCTTCCTCAATGGCGTCGTAGTCGTGGTTGCGAACCAACAAAAAGTCAACAGGGTTTTCCAGAAAATCGTATCCCTTTTGAGTCATTTTAAGCAACCCATAGTTTTCGATGTCCTTGAAAATAAATCCGGCAATCAAGCTTTGCCTGAACACTGCATTCCAGAATTTTTCGCCATGATCGTTGCCCGAACCAAAAGCTTCGAGTTCGTAATGCCTGAACGATTTAACTGCAGCAGTCTTTTTCCCGGTGAGGATATCTGCTAAATGTTCTGCTTTATATTTTTCCTTCACTTCGATGATAGCCTGCAAAGCGCGGCATATTTCATCTTTTGCTTCAATCTGTTCTTTTGGATTAACGCAGTTGTCGCAATTTCCACAAGGTTCTTCCAATTTTTCGCCGAAATAATTCAGAAGAATAATGCGTCGGCATATGGCTGATTCGGCATACGAAGCTGTATCGAGCAACAATTGACGCCCAATTTCCTGCTCGGCAACAGGTTTCCCTTGCATGAATTTTTCCAGTTTCTGAATGTCTTTTGCTGAATAGAGCGTAATGCAAATTCCCTCACCGCCATCCCTGCCCGCACGGCCGGTTTCCTGATAATAACCTTCCAGACTTTTAGGAATATCATAATGGATTACGAAACGAACATCCGGTTTGTCTATTCCCATCCCGAAAGCAATAGTGGCAACAATTACATCAGCTTCTTCCATCAGGAATTTGTCCTGATTGCCTGATCGGGTAGCGGAATCCATTCCGGCGTGATAAGGCAGAGCCTTAATATTATTTACAACCAGCGTTTCCGTTAATTCTTCAACCTTCTTTCGACTCAAACAGTAAATGATGCCTGATTTCCCTTCATTTTCCTTGATGAATTTGATGATTTGGGATTCAGGTTTCGACTTCGGTTTTACTTCGTAAAATAAATTCGGCCGGTTAAAAGATGCTTTGAAAACATTGGCGTCTAACATTCCTAATGTTTTCTGGATATCATGCTGAACTTTGGCTGTTGCTGTTGCAGTAAGCGCGATTAATGGAGCATGTCCGATTTCCGACACGATTGGTTTGATTCTACGATATTCCGGCCTGAAATCATGACCCCATTCAGAAATACAATGCGCTTCATCAATCGCATAAAAGGAGATTGTAACATTTTTCAGGAAATCAATATTGTCTTCCTTGGTTAAGCTTTCGGGGGCAACATATAGTAATTTTGTTTTCCCACTTGTCACATCATCGCGAACCTTTTGAGCTGCGGCCTTGGTTAGCGACGAGTTTAAAAAGTGAGCAATGCCATCCTCCGTGCCAAAACTCCTGATCGAATCTACCTGATTCTTCATCAACGCAATCAATGGCGAAATAATGATGGCTGTACCATCCATAATAAGTGCGGGTAATTGGTAACACAGTGACTTTCCTCCCCCTGTTGGCATTAATACAAATGTATCATGGCCATCCAACACACTTTTGATCACTTCTTCCTGTTGGCCTTTAAAACGATCAAATCCGAAATATTTCTGGAGATGCTCAGTTAACTTGTAATCTATTCCCATAAAAAAAGACCGATTTACAGATCAAAAAAATATTTGCATTTTGTATAAGTATCCCGAAGGTATATAAAATATCAATTAAAACGCAATGGCATTGTCCGAATTTAGATACTTTTAGCGCTCCTTTAAGTAAAATTAAGATATAGCCCAAGGAATGAGAAAGGAATATAAGCTATATTTGTGCGAACTTTTTTAATCCAACCTGATCATTTATTTATACTGTATTATGGCTGAAGAAACCAACAGAGAAGAACAATCAACCAAGAAAAAAAGTGAGCCAAAGGCAGAAATGTCTTTTTTGGATCATCTGGAAGCGCTTCGGTGGCACTTTCTCAAATCGATTTCAGCAATTATTATTGGCGGTACAGTTGCCTTTATTTACAGTGATTTTGTTTGGAACTCCATTATTTTAGCGCCTAATAGTCCTGATTTCTGGACCAGTAGAATGTTGATTAAACTTGGAGATTTTATTGGAGTTAAGTCAACTGGATTGAATCAACATCCCATTGAGTTAATTAATTTCGATTTGTCCGGACAATTTATGGTTGATGTTTGGACCGCCATTATTGCTGGTTTTATCATTGCTTTCCCCTATGTAGTTTATCAGTTCTGGAGTTTTGTTAAACCGGCACTTTACGAAAATGAACGAAGACATGCCTCTGGTGCAGTTGCCGTCATGTCGGGTCTTTTCCTGATTGGAGTTTTATTTGGCTATTATTTAATCGTACCTTTTTCATTAGACTGGCTGGGCTCGTATAGCATTAGTAAAGACATTGTCAATCAAATCAATATACTTTCATACATTAGTTCTGTTACTTCAATTGTGATAGCCGGGGGTATATCTTTCGAGTTACCTGTTGTTGTTTATTTCCTGAGTAAAGTTGGTTTGTTAACACCAAAATTTCTAAGAAAATACAGAAAGCACTCGTATGTGATTTTATTAATTATTGCAGCAATTATTACACCACCGGACGTACTTAGTCAGATGATTGTATGTATTCCGCTAATTCTACTTTACGAGGTGAGTATCTTTATTTCTGCAAGCATTGATAGAGCGCATCAACGAAAGCTGGATGAAAATTAAAATTGCTGGTACCCATCAAGATGAAACTTAGAGCAGAAAATATTGTCAAGAAATATCGTAAACGGACTGTCGTAAAGGGAGTTTCGTTCGAAGTGAATCAGGGTGAGATTGTTGGTTTGCTCGGCCCAAATGGTGCCGGCAAGACCACCTCTTTTTACATGATTGTTGGATTGATAAAACCGCTTTCAGGTCGTATTTTTATCGACGATGAAGAGATAACCATGATCCCGGTTTATAAAAGGGCGCAAAAGGGAATCGGCTATTTGGCTCAGGAAGCTTCGGTTTTCAGGCAAATGAGCGTTGAAGACAATATTCTTTCAGTGCTCGAGATGACCAAGATGCCAAAAGCGGATCAACTGCAAAAGGTTGAAACCCTATTAACTGAATTTGGTCTTCAACATATTCGTAAAAGCAATGGTTATCAACTTTCGGGAGGAGAGAGGCGTCGTACTGAAATTGCACGTGCGTTGGCAATCGACCCGAAATTCATTCTTTTGGATGAGCCTTTTGCCGGTGTTGACCCGATTGCCGTTGAAGATATTCAATCAATTATTAAAAAGCTAAAAGCTAAAAATATTGGAGTTTTGATAACCGACCACAATGTGCATGAAACCCTGACCATTACCGATCGATCCTATCTTTTGTACGAAGGGTCTATCATGAAGGCGGGTACAGCCGAAGAGCTGGCTTCTGACGAGGAAGTTCGCCGCGTTTATTTGGGTCAGAATTTCGAACTTCGGTAATTTATTCGGTTGCTAGAAAAAACAATTCAAAAGATTTTGCTGTGGCGTTGTGTTTGTAAGAAAAATGACATACATTTGCACCGCATTTAGCGGGCGTGGCGGAATTGGTAGACGTGCCAGACTTAGGATCTGGTGCCTTACGGCGTGGGGGTTCGAGTCCCTTCGCCCGCACAACAAAAGAATAACCGCCTTGCTTTACCTTGAAAAAGGATAAGCAAGCGGTTTTTATTAATTTAAAGCAACAGGTTTCGGATCCGGAACTTTCTAAAAGTTCTACTTCCTTCCTCATTCCCAATAACTTTAAGTGGAAAATTATGAATGTTAGCAGAGAAAATATCGACGAACTGAATGCAATTCTCACCGTTTCGATTGAGAAGAATGATTACGAAGCCACTGTAAACGACGTTCTGAAGAACTATCGTAAAAAAGCTAATATGCCGGGATTTCGTCCTGGAATGGTTCCCGCTGGGTTGGTTAAGAAAATGTACGGTAAAGCAGCTCTTGCTGAAGAAGTCAATAAAATTCTTTCAAAAAACCTGACCGAATATATTCATGCTGAAAAATTGAATGTTTTGGGCGAACCACTTCCAAATGAAGAAAAACAAACGCCAATCGACTGGGATACCCAATCTGATTTCAGCTTTGTTTTTGATGTGGCAATGGCTCCTGCATTTGAGGTGAAGCTTGACGAGATGACAGCAATGCCATTTTATACCATTGCTGCTGATGACGATATGGTTAACAAACAATTAGATGCTTATGCTGGTCGTTTGGGCGAGAATAAAGTGGTTGAAACTGTTGAAGATAAAGATACTGTACGCGGAAACTTTGTTCAATTGAATGAAGACGGAAGCGAACTGGAAGGCGGAATTGTTGCTGAGAAAGTGATTATTGCAGTTGATGTCATGAAAGATGAAGAAATTAAAGCTTCATTCATTGGTAAGAAAGCTGGCGACGTTGTTGTTTTTGATCCGGTTAAAGCTTACGACAACAAACACGAAGTTGGCCACATGCTGAATATTTCGCACGAAGAAGCTGAAATACTTTCAGGAAATTTCAGTTTTACTATTGTTGAAGTACTTCATTTCGAAAAGGCTGAATTAAACCAGGATTTATTCTCAAAAATTTATGGCGAAGATTCTGGAATTGCTACGGAAGAGGAATTTAAAGCCAGAATAAAAGCTGAAATTGAAGAGAACTTTGTTCATTCAAGCAATTATAAATTTGCTCTTGATAGCCGCGATGAATTGCTCAAAGCAATTCCATTCAGTTTGCCAGAAGCTTTCCTGAAACGTTGGATTAAAGCTACCAACGAAAAAATGACCGATGAGCAGATCGAGGCTGATTTCGCTAATTTCATGACCGACCTGAGATGGCAGTTGATTAAAGATAAAATTGTGAAAGACAATAATCTTCAGATCACCGAAGATGATGTTCGTTCTTTGGCAAAAGAAATGGCTGCCATGCAATTCCGTCAATACGGTTTGAATAATGTGGATGAAGAACATTTGGAAAACTATGCCAATCACATGTTGAAAGATGAAGAGGAACGTCGCAAATTGGTTTCTCGCAAACAAGAAGATGTAATCATTGCAACGATAAAAGATAAAGTTACACTCGATGTAAAAGGAATTACTTACGAGGAGTTTAACAAAATGCTGGAAAATTAATTTTCTAGCTGTTTAGGCAATAGCTTATTTTTTTAACTTTGTGAAAATCTGATTTTGCTTCTATAAGTAAAACTGATCTTCACAAAGTTTTTTTTTAACAAGAACCCAAGATTATGAGCAACGGAAACGAATTCAATAAATATGCCACGAAGCATTTGGGTATCAGTAGCCTGAATATGCATCGTTTTGACTCTGTTTTTACCAATAGTCTAACTCCTTACATCATTGAAGAACGTCAGTTAAACGTAGCCTCGATGGATGTATTTTCCAGGTTGATGATGGATCGGATCATCTTTTTAGGAACACCGATTGACGATTATATTGCCAATATTGTTCAGGCGCAATTGTTGTTTTTGGAGTCAGCCGATCCGAGCAAAGACATTCAGATTTACTTCAATACTCCCGGAGGTTCGGTTCACGCCGGGTTGGGAATTTACGATACCATGCAAATCATTTCTCCGGAAATTGCAACTATTTGTACTGGAATGGCCGCTTCTATGGGTGCCGTTTTACTTACTGCCGGTACTCATGGGAAACGCTCTGCACTAAAACATTCAAGGGTGATGATTCATCAACCAATGGGTGGCGCATCAGGACAAGCTACTGATATTGAGATTACAGCTCGCGAAATTATGAAACTGAAGAAAGAATTGTACGATATTATAGCTATACATAGTGGCAAAACGTATGATCAGGTTGAAAAGGATGCTGACCGCGATTACTGGATGACTTCGACGGAAGCCAAAGAATATGGTATGATTGACGAAGTCTTGATCAGACATAAATGAAAAAAACACAGACGATGAAAATGGATAAATGTTCGTTTTGCGGGCGTGAGAAGAAGGAAGTTAACTTGCTGATTGCCGGCATGGAGGGACATATTTGCGATAGTTGTGTGGAACAGGCTCATGCCATTGTTGAGGAAGAATTCAAAAAAGATGACACTTTTGATACGAAAGGCCTGAAACTGATGAAACCAATCGAGATCAAGAATTTTCTCGATCAGTATGTCATTGGTCAGGAGCATGCAAAAAAGATTTTGTCTGTTGCTGTTTACAACCATTACAAACGGTTGAATCAACCAGTTTCGGCCGATGAGACTGAGATTGAAAAGTCGAACATTATCATGGTTGGTGAAACAGGAACCGGAAAAACACTTTTGGCACGGACAATAGCCAAAATGTTGCACGTTCCATTTACCATTGTTGACGCAACAGTACTTACCGAAGCTGGTTATGTGGGCGAAGATATTGAGAGTTTACTTACCCGTTTGTTGCAGGTTGCCGATTACAACGTGGAAGCTGCCGAACGTGGAATCGTATTTATTGATGAAATAGATAAAATTGCACGCAAAGGCGATAATCCATCCATTACCCGCGATGTTTCTGGCGAAGGAGTTCAACAGGGACTTCTGAAGCTACTCGAAGGTGCCATTGTGAATGTTCCACCTCAGGG
>JBBQXI010000154.1:0-8688 GCA_038209805.1 Bacteroidales bacterium
GCCAATTTGGGCACAGGCATACGATAGAGCTGAACCCCACTGTCCGGCGCCGGTTTCGGTTGTTAATTTTTTTATCCCGAATTGCTTGTTGTACCAAGCCTGAGGGATTGCAGTATTGGGTTTGTGACTTCCGGCAGGTGAAACGCCTTCGTTTTTGTAATAGATTTTAGCTGGAGTTCCCAAAGCGGCTTCCAGCTCATAAGCGCGAATCAGCGGACTTGGTCTCCATTGAAATAAGATCTGACGGATTTCTTCCGGAATGTCGATCCAGCGTTCCTGCGAAACTTCCTGCTCAATAAGGTTCATTGGGAAAACAGGAGCTAACATTTCAGGAGTTACCATAACTCCGCCAGGTCCGAGCGGTGGATTCATCGGTGTGGGTAGATCGGGTGCAAGGTTATACCATTGTTTAGGCATTTCTGATTCGTCGAGGTAGATTTTCTTTTGTCTGGCCATGATTTTGATTTTTTGATTAGTAGTTTATTAATTATTCTTTAGATTTTCAATTAAAAAAACCGGGAAAGGGACTTCCTGCATAAGCGCAGAAAATCCCTTTCCCGGTTTTTACAACCGCAAATCAATATCTAATTCTCGCGTTTCCATTTTAATGTTACGCCAGTTCCATTCTTTTCCGTATAAAGGCGACTTGTACATATCTTCTTTAAAAAAGCGAGTAAAACTAACGATATTTTTTAGGTTTTCAAGGAGAAATTGCAACGATTTGATAGTTATTCCATGTTTTAAAACTGCAATCGGGCATTCTTTCCAGGAAATACTGAACATATTTTTTATGACAGAATAAAATTATAGCTTGAAGAAATAAATTGGCGAACCTTGCCCCCAATAAGTATAAAAACGGAACGGTTTTTGCCATTTAGCATAGCATTGCTTATGGTCTAATTTTTCAACAAGATGAAACGAAATAACCTCCTTACAATGGCATTGGTCATTTTCCTGCTTTCAGGAATAAAAATGACTGCTTTAGCCTTACCCTCTTCTCAAAAAGCTGATTCTATCCAGATTGCTTTCGACAAACAGCAATTGGTTCTTCCGGGCGAATCGTTTCGCATTGGAATCATCTCCTACTACAGAAACGGGAAAATCAAAAAAACTACTGGCACATTGGGAGGCTCAGTCTGGTGGTGGAAATATAAAGTTGATGTTTTCGGTGGAACAGATTTTTCGGGTAAGATTTCCGTTAATGACGAACTTATTCCATCGAAAGGGAAATACATTGACATAAAAGCATATCCGCGGAAACAACCAGAATTGATTAAAGAATTATTGCTGCCCCTTAATTACGAAACAAAAATTGCATACCGGCCAACTGGCAACTACGATAAATCTCCAGGAAGCCAAATTAATGGAGAAGTAATCTCGGAATTTAACAATGGAATGGTTCGCGTTTGCGATGATTGGAGAAACAACAAGGAATCCGGTAATTTTATATTCTCAGGAAAAGGCGGGTACTGGAAAAATGGGAAATTTACCATTGATCCTGATTTTATGAAAATTGAAAATCACCATGCCAATCTAATTATCAACTCATTACGGAATACATCGGTTGCAGATACGTTTTCAGTTCAACTTGATTACAAACATGCTTACGACCTACATTTTAGCGGAAGTTCTGGTATCCCCGGATTCTCCGGTTCATCCGGAAGCACGGGCTATCCGGGAGGCAATGGCTCCGACGGTCAAAATGGCCAAAATGGCGAATTTGGTGACGATGGACCAGACATTGGTGTGTGGATTGATCTTTACCGAGATTCGGTGCTAAATGCTGATTTGCTTTACGTTTATGCTCAAAATTTCAGAACAAACAAGGAATACCGTTACCTGATAAATCCTGACGGAGGAAGTCTGGACGTTAGTTCCTTCGGCGGCTCGGGGGGAAATGGCGGTAGTGGCGGAAATGGCGGCTCGGGTGGAAATGGACGTGAAGGAGAACAATGGATTGAAAAACACATTGAAAAACAAACCGTTAAAAAACCTGTGACTAAAAAGGTTATCCGAAAAGAAATACATAAACGGAAAGATGCCGAAGGAAAAGAATATGATGTTGAAGTGGATGTAGAAACAACTGAAACAGAATATGTGGATGAGGTGATCGATGTTGTTGTTGAAGTGGTGCATCGGGGACCGGGCGAAGACGGTGGTGATGGCGGATGGGGTGGTCCAGGCGGACTCGGCGGAGCAGGTGGAGCAGGTGGAAATATTACCTTATATTTCACCCGCGATGCAATGCCCTACCGTCATTTAATCACCACCCGCAGCGAAGGCGGATCGGGTGGAATGAATGGTTCAGGCGGATTTGGCGGATCGGGTGGATCGGGCGGTATTGGAGAACCAAGTGGGCGCAGCGGATTATCAGGTCAGTCTGGTCCTTCAGCTTTTGGCTGGGCATCTTCTGGTGGAAGCGGACAAATACGGATACAATCAACCGATGAGTTTTTTGAATACAAATCAAACAACGAAAAATAATTTGTGTCCTGATTGTTTTTTATATCGAATACTATCGACTGTGACAGTCTACTGTTTCTTTCGGCACGAAAAATCAACTATCTTTGTCACCCTCAATAAAATCATTGTACAATGACTGACTTTAAACGTACCCTCATTACTTCGGCTTTGCCGTATGCCAACGGACCGGTTCACATCGGACACCTTGCAGGTGTGTATGTTCCTGCTGATATTTATGCCCGTTACCTCCGCATGAACGGACAGGAAGTGGCATTTATCGGTGGATCAGACGAACATGGCGTGCCAATCACTCTGAAAGCAAAGAATGAAGGAGTTACACCACAAGATATCGTGGATAAATACCACGGCATGATTAAAGACTCGTTTGAGCGATTCGGAATTTCGTTCGACATTTATTCACGCACAAGTTCACCGGTTCATCACCAAACGGCATCCGCTTTTTTCACCAAACTTTACGAAAGTGGAAAATTCATCGAAAAAACCTCGGAGCAATATTACGACGCAGAAAACAAGCAGTTTCTGGCCGACCGCTACATCACCGGAACCTGCCCTAAATGTGGGTTCGAAAAAGCTTACGGCGACCAATGCGAAAGTTGTGGGAGTGCCCTTAGCCCGAATGAACTGATCAATCCAAAATCGATGATCAGCGGCAATACTCCGGAATTAAAAGAGACCAAGCACTGGTATTTACCACTCGAACAATACGAAGGCTGGCTGAAAGAATGGATTTTAGAAGGCCACAAAGAATGGAAATCGAATGTTTACGGTCAGTGCAAATCGTGGATCGACGGTGGGTTGCAACCACGTGCTGTAACCCGCGACCTCAACTGGGGAGTTCCTGTTCCGTTGGATGAAGCAGAAGGCAAAGTGTTGTACGTATGGTTCGACGCCCCAATTGGCTATATTTCGGCCACCAAAGAATTAACTCCTGAATGGGAAAAATGGTGGAAAGATCCGGAAACCAAACTGGTGCATTTCATCGGAAAAGACAATATTGTTTTCCATTGCATCATTTTTCCGGCCATGCTAAAAGCCGAAGGTTCATTCATTTTACCTGAAAACGTTCCGGCCAACGAATTCCTGAATCTGGAAGGCGACAAAATTTCGACTTCGCGCAATTGGGCCGTTTGGCTTCACGAATACCTGGAAGAATTTCCGGGCAAAGAAGACGTACTGAAATATGTACTCACCGCCAATGCTCCTGAAACCAAAGACAACGACTTTACCTGGAAAGATTTCCAGACCCGCAACAACAATGAGCTGGTTGCTGTACTGGGCAATTTTGTGAATCGCGCTCTGGTCTTGACTCAAAAATATTACGCTGGGAAAGTTCCTGCAGCCGGAGTTTTCACTGAAACCGATCAGCTTGCTTTGGCCGAAATATCAGTAATTAAGGCTGAAGTAGAAAAGAGTATTTCGCAATACCGTTTCCGCGAAGCCTTGAAATATGCCATGGATCTGGCTCGTTTGGGAAATAAATATCTGGCCGATGCCGAGCCTTGGAAAGTGGTAAAAACCGATCCTTTGCGTGTGGAAACCATCATGAACGTGTGTTTGCAGATTACCGCCAACCTCACCATTATTTTCGCACCTTTCCTGCCATTCAGCATGGATAAACTGCGCATATTCCTGAATATGGACGAACTGAACTGGAGTAATCTGGGTCGCACCGATCTTTTATTGGCTGGACATCAAACCAATACTCCGGAATTGCTGTTCGAAAAGATTGAAGACGAGGTAATCGAATTTCAGGTGAATAAACTGTTGGCAACGAAAAAAGCCAACGAAGTTGCCAACGCACAAGTGGCTCCGGCCAAAGAAAACTGCACGTTCGACGATTTCAATAAGATGGATATTCGCACCGGAACCATCCTGGAAGCTGAGCGTGTACCGAAAACCAAAAAGTTGCTGAAACTGACTATCGACACTGGAATAGATAAACGTACCGTAGTTTCGGGCATTGCCGAATATTACAGTCCGGAAGAAGTGATCGGTCAGCAGGTGAGTATTTTGGTGAACCTTGAACCTAAAGAGCTGAAAGGAATTCAGTCACAAGGAATGATCCTGATGGCTCAGGATGCCGATGGTTCGCTGAAGTTTGTGACTCCGGTGGCACCTGTTAAAAACGGATCGGAAATAAAGTAAATATTGATACTGCGGAGTCATCCCGAACTTGTTTCGGGATCTGAAACAAGCTGAGATCCTGAAGCAAGCCTTCGACATGAGCTCAGTTGAACATTCAGGATGACGTTTTCAAAAAATTGATTAAAAATATAATTGCGCCAACTACTGTTGGGGCGATTTTCGTAAGCCTCAGTGCCGCTTTCGGGCGGATCGGTTGCTTACTCTCTATAAATCGAACCCGCTTTCTCACGAGAAGGCGGGTTTTTCATTCTTTCTTTTTCTTAGAAGTCACCCATTCCATAGCGCCCAGATCAGGACCTTTATCCAACAAACGAGAATTCCCGTTTAAATCAGTTGGAAATTGAGTGGCAATATTTAGATCTCCAACATTTTTAGCCGGAGACAAGGAGTCGATAGAATAGTCGTTTTTCAAAACATCAAGAAACATCGGATCTTCATTGAAAATAAAACCCGAAAATGCCGGATCGTCTGAGTAAAGCGTTGATTTTGTTTTCAACAAGCAATTTTGAAACTGGTAATTAAATGCAGCTACATCTACTTTATTGAGTGAAATTTCATTTTCCATAGAACCATAAATAATACAATTGGCGAAATAAGCTTTCTTGAGATCATTAGCATATACTGTGCTGCCATAGGTATAGTAATTGTTCAATATCAGCGATGGCTCTTTCCGAGTTTTAGATCTGGAATTAAAATAATTTCCCACGGTACAGTGATAAAACTCGTAACTGCCACCAAAACGAAGCGCAACACTATACGAACCGCTATTGGCAAAAATGCAATTGCTGGCTTTCAGTTTTGTTGCCCGTGCATCGATACAATTTAGCGTCATATTTTCAATTCGCGAATTCGATAAAACCAGCATCGGATTCTCTGAAAAACCCATGCTATCGATTTGAATTCCCTTACTGGCATTTTTAATAATGGCATAATCAATGGTATTGTCTTTACTCCCTTTCAGAAAATGAATACCACCATATATGTACGTGCTCTGATCATCAAGCACTTTCGATGCTCCCCATTGATCCGGAGCATCAGAATAATCACTTTCCAACCGATCGCCTAAAAAATTCACGGGTTCTTCCAGCGTACCATGCACGTTCAAAGTCCCTTTTACAAACAAACTGGATCCTTTATGAAAATAAATCCGACAGCCCGGATCAATTGATAAAGTTTTCAAGGTATCAACCCAAACTGAATTATAAATCAGGTATGGTTTGTCGTTTTGCCAACGTTGCGTCGCAAGTACGTCTCCTTTGAAAAGATGAAAATCCTGTCCAAAAGCGATTAATTTTACATCCTGAATGTTCCCATTTAATTCGAAGACGATTGAATCTTTGACAATCATCGGATTATTTTGTCCGGTTGGATCGATTGTCACCTCTACAAATATGAATATGCTGTCACCCGAAGAGATTTTAACATCTTTGTCCTCAACACCATTCACTCCATTTATATTCAATCGAAAAGGAGAATCTGCGCCTCCAGCCAAATATATTCTTGATATACTTACGGAATATTTACTCGGATTTTTAACTTTCAACCATTCGGTAGTAGAACCAATGCTTGAAAAAACGGTATCGAAAGCCACCGTATCGGTTGAAAACTGAAGTTTAAAATCGCCGTTAGTTATAAACTTTTCTTTTTGGCAAGAAATAATGGCGATGCAGAAAATAATAAATAACCAGAGTTGTGCTCTACGATTGATCATCATGAACCTTTTTCTCTCAAACGGATAAAATACATTTTCATTATATGACTATAAAAATTTCGGATTTGCGATTGAAAAAAGAGATGCCAAATAGCAAAATAAAACCCGTCTTCTTAATAGGAAGGCGAGTTTTTTATTCCGGATTTCTTATCGGGAATCTTTTGAATAATCGGTAATAATTTCTTATTCCACAGCAATTTCATCAATAAACATCCAGGCATTCTGCCCAGCACCCATGTGACCCTTAGGCGCTTTACCCAGATTATAGGCGATCACTTTCACAAAATTGGCCAACACCGGAGTAAATTCAACCGAGAAATCTTTCAATTGATTTTCGCCTGAAAGTGGATCTGCATCATTCACTTTCTCCCCTACTTTCTTGAAATTTACGCCATCATTCGAAACAAAATAGTCCATTTTACGGGGAAGAAAAATCCATGCACCAACATTTTGAAGTGAACCCACTGAAATTGTATGAATCTCGGTTGCTTGTTGCAGATCGATCACCACTTCCATGTTCTTTCCTTCCCAAGCCTGCCATTCACCATCCGAATGACTGGTACTTCCACGAACTCCATTCACCAAGGTGTATTCACCCGAACCCGGGTAATTTTCGCTGTAAGGAATCACATATTTGACAGGCTTTACCGTCGCCATATTCATATTGAACGATTGAGTCATCGATTTCCCTACAGGAATACCTTCAGAAAAAGTAATTGCTTTCAAGGTTGATGTTTTATCGAGTAAAACCGGTTCCGAATAAGTTGGCGATAAATTCGTTGGTTCACTTCCATCGGTGGTATAGTGAATCTCAAGGCCGGCCAATTCACTTTTCAGGGTAACAGCCAATTGTTTTTTTACCGGATCAAAACCAGGCTTTGCAGTAACTGCGAAAGCGCTTTTCGAATAGTTGATTCCCATCTGATCGTACCGTTTCATAAACAGTTGAATGCGGCGTGAAAAACTTTCCCAATTACGAACTTCACCCGAACTCCAAACAGCCTCTGCCAATGCAGCAATTCGAGGAAATGCCATATATTCAACATGTTTAAAGGTTGGAACATACTCAGTCCAAAGATTGGCCTGACCACCGATAATATGCTTGGCTTCTTCAGCATTTAACTCTTTTGGCACAGGATTAAAAGTGTAAACGGTACTCAACGGCAGATAACCACCAATTGCCAAAGGTTCCTGATCTTTAGGTCCCTGATAATAATCGAAATAAGCATATGAATTGGGAGACATCACCACATCGTGACCTTGTTTGGCAGCATCAATTCCACCTTGCATTCCGCGCCAACTCATAACTGTAGCTTCGGCTGGCAAACCACCTTCCAGAATTTCATCCCAACCAAGAAGTGTGCGTCCTTTCGAATTGACAAACTTTTCCATTCGTTTCATGAAATAGCTTTGCAGTTCACCAACATCCTTTAGCTTTTCATCTCTGATTCGCTTTCTGCATTTCGGACATTTCTCCCATTCGGTTTTGGTAGCTTCATCGCCACCTACGTGAATGTATTTCGATGGGAACAAATCGATTACTTCAGACAAAACATCCTGCAAAAACAGGAAAGTTGAATCATTCCCGGCGCAATAAATATCGGTAATTGGCCACAATCCGCCGGAAGGAACTGTAAACGGCCCACCTTTACACGAAAACTGCGGATAAGCAGCCAATGCGCAAGTGACGTGAGCAGGCATCTCAATTTCGGGTACAACGGTAATAAAGTGCGATTGAGCGTATGCCACTATTTCTTTAATGTCGTCTTGGGTATAGAATCCGCCAAAAGTTGCCTTTTCGCCAGCTTGCTGTTTTGGGCGTGCGTTCCACGGTTTGTCTTCATGATTAACGCGCCATGCACCCACTTCTGTAAGTTTAGGGTATTTCTTGATTTCAATGCGCCAACCCTGATCATCAACCAGATGTAGATGAAGGGTATTGATTTTATGCAAGGCAAGATTGTCGATCATTCGAAGAATGTCCTCCTTCGGAAAGAAATGGCGGACAACATCGAGCATAAAACCGCGCCATCTGAATGCAGGGCTATCGTTTATGCTGACAACCGGAACTAACCAATCAATATTATTTTGTTTCTGGGCATTTTCAATTTCTACTGGAAGCAACTGGCGTAAAGTCTGAGTAGCATAAAAGAAACCAGCTGGTTTAGCAGCTTTGATTTCATAAGCTTATCGAAAAAGGTATATTGCAACAGCGTAAATCCGGAATAACTATTGATACCGGCATCGGGAAGCAGTTTTGTTTCTCGATTGCCAATGTTGTCGTTTTGCTTGAGCACGATCTTGTCTGCCTCTGTCGGCGCCATCGGTGGTGCGGTCGGCTCCGTCAT
>JBBQXI010000155.1:0-8657 GCA_038209805.1 Bacteroidales bacterium
CATTAACGACGAGCGCGAAGGTGCACAAACCGCGCATCCGGCATAGTGTTGCGTGAAAAGCATTCCCCGATTGGCAAGCTTATCTATATTCGGTGTTTTGAAATGTTTTTGGCCGTAGCAACTCAAATCGCCATATCCCATGTCGTCTGCAAGAATATACACGATATTGGGTTTCTGTTGGGCAGAAATGTTGAATATATTGAATAAGGAGAGTCCCGTTAAAGCAATTAATTGTGATTTCATTTAGCTGGTATTTTGTTGAGCCAAATTTACTAATCAATTCCATTTGCTAAAGAATTCACAGGAATTAACTTTATTCAAAGCTTTTCGACCAACCGGATAACACGGTCCAGTTACTTGAATAATCAAAAAACAACAACTATCTTAGTGCAGCCTAAGTTCAAAATAAGAAAGAGATGGAAAGTAATTCACAAAATTCAGGAAGAGACGAAGTTCGCGAACAGCTGGTTCAGGCTGCCCGACAGGTTTTTGTGCGTTTTGGCTATAAAAAAACAGCTTTGGACGACATCGCAAGGGAAGCACGAAAAGGGAAAAGTACAATCTATTATTATTTTAAAAGTAAGGATGATATTTTTAAGGCAGTGATTGATGCCGAAGCCGAAATAAGGGCAAAAACAATTGATGATCAGATCTCAACGATTGACGATCCGCAGCAAAAGTTGAAAACTTATATTTATGTGCGGATGCTTACACTGAAAAAGGTAGGAAATTATTACGAAGCTATTAAGAACGATTTGCTTGATAACCTTTATTTTGTAAACAGTTTACGGACGAATCACTTTGATGCTGAAATTAATTTGGTCAAAGAGCTGTTACTTGAAGGTATTGAGAAGGATGTCTATACCATACAAAACCCGGAACTTACTGCGAAAACCATCGTAACCCTGCTCCAAGGTTTTGAAGTTCCATTAATCCTGAAAAATTTGTCGGATGAGGAGTTGCAGAAATCGGTAGACGAAATGCTGAATATCTTATTCTTCGGAATAGTCACAAAAAAATAACCGGAACATCAACGGATCCGGTTATTTTCTATTTTCTATTTTGCTTTTCGAAGCTTCGAGATGTAGCTCAGATTAAAAACGATGGATATTCCAAATAAAAATCCTGAAAGAAAGTTGAGCCCTTGATTTGACGGCAAAAATCGCTCAATAATTAAGGCAATGGCGAGAGCCATCAATCCGATGGGCATTGCCAGCTTGTGATTGGTTATTGGGCGGAACATTATTTTTTCGCTTTAAATAATTCTTTTTCGTCTACTTTTTTTACTTCAACGCTATCATTAAGCAGTTTATTGATTGCATTAAATGGAGCAAAAACAATTTCGTCACCAGCTTTTACGCCTTCCAGAATCTCGATGTTTTCACTGTCTTGAATTCCGGTTTTAACAGCCTGCTTCTTTACTTTACCATCTTTATAAATAAAAACTACCTCAACCTTTTCGTCTTCAGGCGTTTTTTTCTCCTGGGTTGTGACAGCTTCATTTTCACCCTCAGGCTTTTCAATGTTATCCTTTTTATCTTCAGGTTTTGCATTGTTCTTTAACGAACGGGTAGTTACTGCCTGAATCGGAACTGTAATTACATTTTTTCTGGTTTCAGTCTGGATATCAACAGTTGCTGACATTCCGGGACGGAAGGGATAAGTTTTTCCACCAACAGAATCAATTAAATCTTTATATGATTCTTCAAGCAGAAGTATTTTTACACTGAAATTGGTAACCTGATCAGTTGAACCACCAGTTGTATTAGCCGAATTGGCGATTTCGGTTACAATTCCTTTAAACTTGCGACCCAGGTAAGCATCAACTTCAACCAATGCGGTGTCGTTCATATTAACCCTAACAATATCATTTTCATTTACATCGACTTTTACTTCCATCAGGTGCAGATTGGCAATAACCATTGTTTCGGTACCGGCATACATATTTGTTCCTACTACACGTTCGCCTTTTTCAACATTCAGGCGGGCTACGGTGCCATCCATCGGAGCATAAATTTTAGTTTTCACCAACTGCTCCTGCGCTTCAGCAACCGATGCCTCTGCTGATTTAACAGCAAACTGGGCGGCTTTTACTTCAGACAGAGCAACCTTAAACGAGGCTTGTGCTGTTTCAAAGTCGGACACCGGAATTGCATCCTGTTTGAACAAGGAGTTGGCTCGTTTAAATGCCATATCACTTTCAATTTGACGTGCATCGGCCTGCGCCAGACGTGCCTGAGACGAACTCAAACTGGCTTGTGCTCTGTTGTAGGCCTGAATGTACATATCGGGTTTAATAACCATCAATAACTGGCCTTTTTTTACTTCATTCCCTTCCTGAATATTCATTTCTATAATTTCTCCGGAAACATCGGGACTAATCTTCACCTCGGTTTCAGGCTGAACCTTTCCATTTGCAGTAATTAATTCAGTAATGGTTTTGCTTTCAACTATTTTGGTGGAAACGCTGATCTGAAAATCTTTTCCAAACCAACCAGCTTTTTTCCCCACAACCAGCACAATAATTACAATTACTACCAATGCAATGCCGTATGGTAAAAATTTCTTCGATTTCTTCTTCATTTTTCTTCGATTTTGAAATATATGTATGGGTTCACTTTTTAAAATTACAACATTTCTGAAACCAAAATTTCATAATGATGATTTAAATCCAAAAAGCAGCTCTAAAATTCCTGTTTGGATGTTATTTTGAAGTTTTGGATGCCGTGTAAGATCAGATAAATTTGATTAGTAAATACAAAAGAGATTACACTTGTGAATGATTAAAATTAATTCAAAGCACTGATTTTTATTGTTTTTCCTTAAATGACGTATTCATGACAGAACTTTCATCCCAATTAGATGTTATCTTTTTCTGTGGGTTGTAAATTTTTGGTTTATTATCTACGCTGTTGTGATAATTTTAAATAACAAATACGTCTAAATTTAATGAATCATCAAATTTTAACTGTTGAAGCGTCAACTCTCGGACAGAATAACAAGAATGTCCCGTTCGAGTCATTCCTGAATGATTTGAAAGCTAAAATGAAACTTGTATTTCATGTTCGTGCAGATATTGATCAACTGGCTGTTAAGCGAGGAATGCCCCCATTCGTGATGCGCGAAATTATGAGTTTAAATCCCCTTTCGGTTGGTATTCCTTCCGAATTTGGTGGTCGTGGATGCCACATGGAAGAAAACATAGCTTTGCTGGCAGCTGCTTCATACGAATCGTTAGCCCTTTCACTTACATTTGGTATAAACTCTGCTCTTTTTCTTCAGCCTGTCGGAAAATATGCACAACAAGAGGCAAAAGCTCCGATTTTTGAACGCTTTCTGAAACAACAAAATATGGGTGGGTTAATGATTACCGAACCTGATTTTGGAAGCGACGCCCTGAATATGCAAACATCGTTTACCGAAAAGGATGGAAAATATCAGGTTAAAGGGACCAAACACTGGGCCGGGTTAACCGGTTGGGCCGAATATTGGTTGCTGACAGCCCGCGAACGGAGTCAATCGGGTGATTTAAAACGTGATATTGATTTTTTTATCTGTGACGTAAACAGCCCCGGACAACAGATTGTGGTTGAGGAGTTTTATGAAAATTTAGGATTGTACCAGATACCATACGGACGAAACCGAATTGATGTTGAGATTCCGAAACTTCAGAAGCTTGTGCCTGAAACTACCGGAGTGAAAATGATGCTTGACTTGCTACACCGAAGCCGCATGCAATTCCCCGGAATGGCCATGGGCTTTATTCACCGCTTACTCGACGAATCAATCGCACACATTAATCAAAGGCAAATCGGAGGCAAAACGCTTTTCACTTACGATCAGGTTCAGCAGCGTCTGGCCAAACTTCAGGCCTCATACACCATTTGTTCGGCCATGTGTGCCAACAGCAGTGAAAAAGCAGGTGTCGAAAACGATCTTTCACCACATGGTTTTGAAGCGAATTCAGTAAAAAGTGTGGTAACCGACCTGATGCAGGAGGCTGCCCAATCGGCCACTCAGTTAGTTGGAGCGCAGGCATACAAACTAAATCATATTGCCGGAAGAGGCATAACCGATAGTCGTCCATTCCAAATTTTTGAAGGTTCGAATGATATTTTGTACGCCCAAATTACAGAGAGCTTAGTGAAAATGATGAAAAAGACCAAGGAAAGCAATCTGTTTCAGTTTCTGAAAAGCTTTAATTTAACCTCGAAATCAGCTTCATTCCTCAAAGAAATGCTTGATTTTGAGTTGGATACTAATCTTCCACAGCGCAAAATGGTTGAATTGGGTCAGGTTCTGGGTCGGATCGTTTCGTTCGAAATGGTTATCAATCTGGGCGAAAAAGGGTTCCGTAGTGAATTGATTGAGAATGGATTAACTATGCTTAGTCAGGAAATATCTTCGCTCATGAGCTGCTTTAAGCATCAAAATCAAACTAAACTAATTGAAGATTACCAGGACAATAGTTCATGGTTGAGTTTCGTTCATGTATAAAGGGTTGTCAAATTATCTCATTTTTTGAATACCAGAATTGATTCGCATTAAAGCGTTAAAGCAAGCCCGTTTTTTCTAATTTTGCAAAGACTCTTGTTTTGAGTGGTGAATTGCTGTTAACGTTTTTAAGTTCAATCAATAAATATTTAGAATGAAGTATTTTTCCTACGTCATATACTCAAGTGAATCCGGAATGTTTTATCACGGCTATTTCGAAGATCTTGAAAAAGTTCTTGAAATGCATAATGCCGATGAGATCGCTCCGACAAAAGGGAAGGGGCCTTGGGTACTTATGTTTTCGGAGAGTTATGACAATAGGATGAGGGCGATCAGACAAGCCAGTTTTTACCGATCGGTTAAAGGGCAACGATTCCTGAAGAAAATGCTAAATTTTTGATCTGAATATTTGCTTCTTTGAAGTTCGGGCACAGTTGATGTATTGATGTTTAGTTTTATTCGTTAACAAATGGTTGTTAATAAATAATTCATTGACCTACATCGTTTTGATAAATCTGTGTTTCATCTTTAGTAATTTTGTAATCAACTTTAATCCAATAATACCATGAAAAGAATAATCTTAGTTGCATTTACCTTAGCGCTACTTACAAGCGGATGTAAAGTGTTCAAATCATCGAAAAAAAGTCAGGCTCCGCAAACAGAAACGACAGCAGAAACCAAAGTTTTTTCAGTACCAGCACCTAAAGGCACCGTTCGTGAGAATCCTACATCGGATACCATGTACGAAACTGCCGATAAAGCAGTATCTGGGACACCAGCTGCAAAACCAGTATCGATGCGTAGTGAAAAATTTACTATGAGCCCTGAAGATGTTGCCGCATATGGTAATAAAAAGTATTTTGTGATTGTTGGAAGCTTTAGTAGCAACGAGAATGCAGGAAAATTTAAACAGGAGCTGATGCAACAAGGATTTAAACCGATTATCCTTCACAGCGAAACAGGCTACTACCGTCTTTGTGTAGATTCATTCAACGATGAAGCTGCTGCCAGAAGTCGTGTTCAGAATATCCGGACTCAATATACAAAATATGCAGACAGTTGGTTGCTGTATGATAAGAAATAAGAATTTGAGAAATTAATAAAGAAAGCGGCTGAATTCCATGGAATTCAGCCGCTTTCTTTATTAAAACACGTTTTTCTAAGATTAGTCTTTGATGTCGTAGACCATAAGCGCTTCGTTGTGTCGGATGTAAAGTTTCCCGTCAGCAATTAATGGATGTGCCCAATGCTGAGCTGTTCCAAGCGGAATTTTAAACTTGCTGATAATACTGAATTGTTCTGGATTACCTTTGGCTAAAGCAATTTCTCCATCTTTTTCGGCATAACAATAGAACAATCCGTCAGCATAAATCACAGGTCCGCCGCCTAATTCTTTGGCAATGTATTTGGTCTGCCCGGTTTGGGTGTCGATGCAGAACCATTTGGGCTGTAGGTAAGCTCCGCCATATACAAAGCCATCTTTCAGGATAAAACCGCCCATCAGATTGATAAATTCCTTGTTGCGCCAAACAATTTCGGCTTTTTTACCGTCAGGTGAAAGCTGAAGCATGACCAATCCTGAACTGTCTTTTCGCGATGCACTTGAAATCAATAGTTTCCCATCGAAATAAACCGGTGTGTTGGCGTGGATCTTATTGTCCTGAAACTGGTGAACACGCCACTCCATTTCGCCGTTGTCGGCATCTAAACCAATGATTGAGGTAGAAGTCTGGTTTACCAGCAAGCGATGTCCGTTGTGATTGATTAAAATTGGTGAACAATAGGTCGCTTTTTCGCGAAATGCAGGACTCGACCAGATCATTTTACCTGTAAAACGATTTAATGCAATTACATTGTTTTCCTTTCCGCCTGGTGTGCAATACAGTTTATCACCATTGATCAGTATTGATTCGGAAAACCCAAATTGAACCGAATCGGCCTGAAAATCTTTAAAGAAGTCAGCGCTCCATACCTGTTCTCCATTATCGGCTTTCAAACAATGCACCGATCCGTTTCCACTTTCAATGTAAACCAGATTGTCAATAACAGTAGGAGTAGAGCGGGCTCCTGGGAAAATGCCGGTCCAGTCTTTACCGTAACTTTTCTTCCAGAGTAACTTGCCTTTGGTGTCGAATGCAAAAAGAAAACCTTCAGAAATAAGTGTGTCGGGAATACCTGCGACAAAGACTTTCTCTTTTGAAACGGCAACGCTGCCTTGCCCTGTTCCTAGTTCCTGAAACGACCAGAGCATTTTTGGCCCTTCAGCGGGCCATTGCTTCAGCAAATTGGTTTCTGGATAAATTCCATCACGATTTGGTCCCCGCCATTGTGATTGAGCCGATGAAGTTAGCGTTGCTAAAATTATTGTCAGCAAGCAAACTAAGAATACTAATCTCTTCAAGTTCATTTCTTCAGGTTTAAAGTTTATATAAATGGGTAGCTACAAAAGCTTATTCATTACGAAAAAGTATAAAAATTAGGTGTACAGCATATAACAGATTACCTTTATAGCAAAGGAATCTGATATGAATACTAAGCTTGATGATTATTACCTCAGGCATCCTGAACCTTTTCAGGGATGTTTGCTGGCGATGAAACATCTTATTCTGAATTTGGATAACCGTATTACTCATGAGCGGAAATATCAGATTCCGTTTTTTTGTTTCGAGGGGAAGAAACTGGCATTTCTGTGGGTGAACCGGAAAAAGTTGATGTTGGGTTTTGTTACTGATAAAAGTATGATTCCTCGTTGCGTAGGGATAAAGCACAAAGACCGGTTTGAAACGATTCAACTTGATCCGAATGCAGACCTGCCAGTAGAAATGATTACAGAAAAATTAAGGGAACAAATACGGATATACGAAATCATTCAGCAATAAGTAGATATTGCAACGAATCATTTTTGAATTTCAGTACTTCTGTTTGGAAAACTCTATTTCAAGGATGGCACCATCCGTAATCTTTCGGCAGCTTTTTCGAGAGTTTCATTGTTCTTGGCAAAGCAAATACGAACCAGTTTTAGTTTGTTTTTTTCGTGTAGAAAAGCAGAAACCGGAATTACCCCAACGCCATATTCACTGGCTAATCGAAATGTGAAATCAACATCCGATTCATCAGAAATAGCAGAATAATCCAGAACTTCAAAATAGCTTCCCTGCGAAGGAATAATTTTGAACAGACTATCGCCCATCAAACGGTTAAAATAATTGCGTTTACCTTGGTACAATTCCGAAATATCCTTCTTTGAATCTTCTGTTCGCAGATATTCTGAAAGAGCATATTGGAGAGGTGTATTAACATTGTAAATCTGGAACTGCTGAATTCTCCGGAATTCGTTCATTAACTTTTCAGGAGCAAGGATGTACGCAAGGCCCCAACCGTTAATATTAAAAACCGGGCCAAACGATGAAACCACAAAGCTGCGTGAGGCCAGTTTCTCAAATTTGGAAACACTCTGGTGTGTATTGTTGTCGAAAACGATTGATTCAAAAACCTCGTCGCTTAATATGGTGATGTTTGTTCCGTTGGTTAGATGCTGTAGCTGAATGAGATCAGATTCAGTTAACACAGCTCCTGTCGGATTGTGAGGTGAGTTAAGAATGATCATTCGGGTTTTCGACGTAATCATTTTACGCACTTCTTCCCAGTCGATGTGGAAATTCGGTTGTTTCAGAGCTACATAAACCGGACGGCCTCCATTAAGTGAGATTGCCGGCGCATATGACTCGTATGCAGGTTCAAAAAGAATGACTTCATCTTCATCTTTTACTGAAGTACTAATGGCTGTCATAATCGCCTGAATGGGTCCTGCGGTAATGGTTATTTCGGTTTCCGGATTGTAGAAACGGTTGTACATGCCATGTACTCTTTCGGAGATAACTTCGCGTAATTCGCTAATCCCTTCGTGTGGAGCAAAATTGTTATATCCTGATCGAATGTACATTGCAGCCATGTCGGCTAATTTTTCAGGACAAGGGAAATCTGTTTTGCCTAGAGACAGGTCAATAGCTCCGGTTTCTGCAACCAGTTTATTGACAGTGGAGAATATACTTCCTTTAATATTTAGCGATTTCGATAGAGCCATGTTTCAACTAATTGGAGCACAAAGTTAAGAAAATATACATTTCTCGTCTATTGACGACATCAGGTAATCGCATTATTTT
>JBBQXI010000156.1:0-8652 GCA_038209805.1 Bacteroidales bacterium
ATGCCGTATTTAATTTTCAACTCACCCCTTCGCATCTGCGATGCTCTTCCCCTCTCTTTGCAAAGAGAGGGGCGAAGTCAGCTAGCTGACTTGGGGTGAGTCAAGTAAAAAAACACGACAATAAATTGTTCTCATTACTTAACAAGATATTCATATAAATTAAAACTGAAAAATTTACTCTACGATGACTCAAAACAGCAGATTGATCGGTCGTTTACCTAAAGTTGGTATCCGCCCTGTGATTGACGGAAGAGAAATGGGCGTGCGCGAATCGCTCGAAGTGCAAACCATGAACATGGCCAAAGCTGCCGCAAAATTTATTGAAGAAAACCTGCGTTTCCCAAGTGGCGAAAAAGTGGAATGCGTAATTGCCGACACCACCATTGGCGGTGTTGCCGATGCCGCTTATTGTGCCGATAAATTCGAAAAAGAAGGCGTTGGCGTATCGCTAACTGTTACGCCATGCTGGTGTTACGGAACCGAAGTGATGGACACCCACCCTACAATGCCTAAAGCGGTATGGGGTTTCAACGGCACCGAGCGTCCGGGCGCAGTTTACCTGGCAGCCGCTCTGGCCGGATATTCGCAAAAAGGACTTCCGGCTTTCGGAATTTATGGCCGCGATGTTCAGGATGCAGGCGACACCAGCATTCCAGCCGATGTTCAGGAAAAATTATTACGCTTCACCAAAGCGGCTCTGGCTTCGGCACAAATGAAAGGAAAGTCGTATTTATCAATCGGCTACTCGTCAATGGGTATTGCCGGCTCGATGGTCGATCCCGATTTTTTTCAGGAATACCTTGGAATCAGAACTGAATTTGTTGAATCTGTTGAGTTTATCCGCCGGATTGAAAAAGGCATTTTTGATCAGGAAGAATATGCAAAGGCAATGGCATGGATCAAAGCCAACTGCATTGAAGGCGAAGATACAAACCGCGCTGAAAAGCAATCGTCGCGCGAACGAAAAGATTGGGAATGGGAAGTTGTGGTAAAAATGACTTTAATTGCCCGCGATCTGATGGTTGGAAATCCAAAGTTAAAGGCAATGGGTTTTGGTGAGGAATCGAAAGGCCGGAATGCCATTTTGGGTGGTTTCCAGGGACAACGCCAGTGGACCGATTATTACCCAAATGCCGATTTTACCGAAGCCATCCTAAATTCGTCGTTCGACTGGAACGGAATTCGTGAAGCCTTTGTGTTTGCAACTGAAAACGATAGTTTGAACGGCGTCTCGATGTTGTTTGGCCATTTATTGACCAATACGGCACAAATTTTCTCTGACGTGCGAACATTCTGGAGTGCCGATGCAGTGAAACGTGTAACCGGCAAAGAATTAACAGGCAAGGCAAGTGGTGGTATCATCCACCTGATCAACTCCGGCTCAACAACACTCGATGCAACTGCCCGGCAAAAAGATGCCAATGGGAACCCAGTTATGAAACCATTCTGGGATATTTCGACAGACGAAGCAGCTGCTTGTCTCGAAAACACCAGTTGGTGTCCTGCAGATTTAGGATACTTCCGTGGAGGCGGCTATTCGTCACTGTTTAAAACTGCGGGCGAAATGCCGGTTACCATGTCGCGATTAAATCTGGTAAAAGGAGTTGGCCCGGTTTTGCAAATTGCTGAAGGCTGGACGGTTGAATTACCAGATGATGTTCATGAAATTTTGGATAAACGTACCAACCCAACATGGCCAACAACCTGGTTCGTTCCTCGTTTGGCCGATAATGATGCCTTTAAAGATGTGTATAGCGTAATGGCTAACTGGGGCGCCAACCATGGCGCAATTTCATACGGACACATCGGTGCCGACCTAATTACTTTGGCTTCGATTCTTCGCATTCCGGTAAACATGCACAATGTAAGTAACGACCAGATTTTCAGGCCAAGTGCCTGGTCGGCTTTCGGAACCGACAAAGAAGGAGCCGATTACCGTGCCTGTGCTACTTATGGACCACTATATAAATAACTAAGTATCCATTGTCGTTCACTTCTGTGAACGGACATAATGCAATATTTGCTAACTTCGCAACTGATATAAGTTGAAAGCCTGAATTGTACTTGCAGTTCAGGCTTTTTCAAAACAATCAGGATGGAACAATTTACATTTAAATTCGACGAAAGCTCTTCTCAAACCAAGATACAGCAATTGATTCATGCTGTTAGCGAAGCGATTAATCTTGGAATTTTAAAAGATGGCGATTTTTTGCCCTCGGTGAATCAGTTAAACCGTGAAAGTAGGATCTCACGCGATACCATCTTTAAAGCCTATTCGATTTTAAAGCAACGAAGCATCATTTCCTCAACACCAACCAAGGGATATTTTGTCTCCTCCGAATCGTACCGGGTATTTATTTTGCTCGACGATTTCAGCGCTTTTAAGGAACAACTCTACAAATCGCTGAGGGCAAATATTCCTGATACGTATTCAATTGACCTTTTATTTCACCACTACAATCCTGAAATATTTAATCAGCTTATTCTGAACAGCCTAGGTCGTTACAGCATGTATATTGTGATGAATATCGACAATAAAAGTTTGGAAGAAGTGGTTCGCAAAATTGATCCGAAGAAACTGTTGATCCTTGATATGGGATTTGATCCTAAAAATGAAGTTTCCAGTCTGACTCAGGATTTTAATCAGGCCGTTTACGATTGTTTGAGTTCGGGATTGAAACTAATTCAGAAATACCAGGAATTTATACTCGTTTTCCCAAAAAATACTCCGCATCCCATTGAAACTATCGATGCATTCAATCGATTTTGCACCGAACACCAAATTAAGCACAATGTACTGGAGAATATCGACGACCGGGAAGTTCAGCCGGGACAAGCCTATCTGGTCATTAAAGATTCAGATTTGGTAAAAATTGTGAAAGATTGTAAGAAAAACAGTTATCAAATTGGGAAAGACGTAGGCATAATTTCTTATAATGATTCTCCGATGAAAGAAATTGTTGGCTCCGGAATTACAGTAATTTCTACCGATTTTGTTCGATTGGGTAAAGATTGTGCTAATTTCATTGTTAATAAAGAACGAGTTAACGCAGTTATGCCAACCCGGCTAATTGTTCGTAGTTCGCTGTAAGCGTTTTGTTGTGCAACTATCAGGCATAATATTTGTCTATACTAATAACCACAAATAAACGTTTACATAAATAAAACAACGACAATGAAGAAACTTACAATTCTTATCCTGTTGGCAATAGTTGCCTTAACAGGTAATGCTCAGGATGTGTTTGACTTTGGTCCAAAAGTTGGCATAAACACCACGAAAATTTCCTCCAATGTTGCAGATTATAATCAGGAAACAATTAATAAATTTCAGTTTGGTGCGTTCGCCCGAATTAACTTTGGCTCAATTTACGTTCAGCCCGAGGCTTATTTTAACTCAAAGGAATACATTGATGCGATTAATTTATCAACCAAAGATAAATTTGACTTAAAAACAATCGATGTTCCTGCTTTAATTGGATTTAAAATCATCAATCAGAAAGCTCTGAATGTTAGAATCATGGCTGGTCCTGTCTTTTCATTTTTGACGGATAAAAGTGGAAAAAGCCAGTTAACTCAGGACAATATAAAAAATAGCCGATTTGGATGGCAATATGGAGCTGGTGTCGATTTTCTGTTCCTGACCCTCGATGCCAGAATGGAATCGTACAGTAAAAATTTCGATCCTAAATATGATACAAATGGAACGTTTGTAATCAGCCTAGGAATGAAGTTATTTTAGAATCAATAAACTATCTTTACCGTATGAAACGGTTTATTTTTTCCCTAATTTCCTTTTGTGCAGTGCTTTTTAGTTATGCACAGGAGGAAATTCGTTTAGATAGCATTCCCAAAATTCATCAGGAAGATCGATTTAAAGAACTCACAATGGAGAAGCCTTTGCTTTTCGAGAGTTCATTTTCAATGGGAGAAATCAATCTGATTGACAAATCGATGTTTGACCAGCCACTTCTACCCGATTACAGTAAAAATCTGGATCTCAAAAAATACCTCAATTTCACAAAATCATCAACCGGGGCACTTACAGCAAGCGGATTTATAATCTCGCCCTTTTATACCAATGGAGTGGTCTTTAATCAGTCAACTTACCGTCTGGGCGATAAGTTTTCGTTTGGTGGAAATAGTTTTGGTGCACAATCTGTTTTTGATCGACCTGAACTAAATCCGGCAATCCAAAATATGAGTACCAAAGGGGCTTCCATGTTTATGCAATACAAGGCTTCCAAAAATTTCAAAGTCGAAACAAGAGTTAGTGTCTCGACACATAAATCGCCCTGGGAACCCTAAATTACCTTTCACTTTATTAGAGAAGCCGATCAAAATCAGACCGATATTCCTTATTTACAAAGGATTGGTATTACCTACGAATCTTTTCATTTGTCACAAAAAATAATCAACATTTCGACTAAATTTGGTGCACTTTTACGAAAAGTAATTTTATGCTCGAAAAGATCAGAAAAATCGAACGGGTTTTTAAACAATTAGACAGAGAAACCCAAAAATTTGGGAAACAATCGAACCTGAAGTGTTTGACAAATTGCAACTTGTGCTGTTTAAAGAAAGGATTGGAAGCCAATGTTCTTGAATTCTTACCGCTTGCCTATCATTTGGTTCAGAACAACTTACACGATGCAGCTCTTGATCTTTTGGACACCGAACCAGAACACTGTATCAATCTGGCAAAAAATCCAGAGCTTGGACAAACAGCGGGTTGTGGCGCTTACGAACAACGTGGACTCATTTGCCGACTTTTTGGGTTCTCTGCTGTTCGGGATAAGAATTCGAAATTATCAGTCTACACCTGTACTCACATCAAACACGAATACCCTGAAGAATTCAAGAGAGCATCTGAAGGTATTAACAACAAAGGAATGAATATCCCGTTGGTAACTGACTTTTATTACCAGATCTACTTCATTGACACACAAATGGCTAACGATTACAATCCGATCAATGTAAGCATCAGGAAAGCCATTGAGCATGTTGCCTATTATTATTCGAATCGACCCATTCGAAAACCAAACAAGAAGTTGAATCCTCAAATTGGAAATAAATAATAAATGCCGGAACTTACAGTAAATATTCCTGATCTGTCCGCTGAATTTCAATTCTTTACATCGCGCAGCAGTGGCCCTGGCGGTCAAAATGTAAACAAGGTGAATTCGAAAGTTGAACTTCGTTTCGACCTTCAGAATTCCAACTTGCTGACTGAAGATCAGAAGAATATACTACTGATAAAACTGGCATCAAAAATTACTTCTGAAGGGATATTGAGCGTTATTTCACAGCGCGACCGCTCACAACTCTCGAACAAGGAAGATGCCATTGAAAAGCTGTATTTACTTATTACAAAGGCTCTGACGCCGGTTAAGCCCAGAAAAAATACCAGGCCAACAAAAGGTTCGGTAGAAAGAAGATTGGCCACAAAGCGAATTAAAGCGGAAATAAAGCAAAATCGCCAGAAATTCGACGATTAATCGTTCATCGGCTCATCCATTCAATTGACATTTCAGCATAAGACTTTATGATACAACTATATCCGGTAAAAAATCCCGACAGACTAAATTCTGATTTTAAACAGATTTATGAGACTTCATTTCCTGAAGATGAGCGAAGAGAATGGACGCAGCTACTTGAATTACTGGACAATAAACAATTTAGTCTGAATGAAATTTACGATCAACAAAAGTATCTGGGATTCATTTCGATCTGGAATCTGATAGAATTCAATTTCGTTGAACATTTTGCCATTCGAGCTACCGAGCAAGGAAAAGGCTACGGAACTCAAACGATGGAGCATGTTCTCTCAATAAATTCAAAACCGATTATACTTGAGATTGAAGAACCGTTTACTGAGACGACCCGAAAACGAATGGAATTTTATGAGCGATTAGACTTTACTGTTAATGACTTCAGTTACTTTCAGCCACACTACTCTATCGAAAAATGCAGCGTTAAATTATTATTAATGAGTTATCCCAGTAAAATTTATCCGGAAGATTTCGAAAAAATAAGGGATCGAATCCATGATTGTGTGTATGAGCAGCACAAGATCCAGATCAAATAGAATTTAATCATTATTCCGGATTTTGAGTGGATAAGGTCATCCTGAGCGATCTAAGTTTTTATATTTTTGCACGCTGAAATCACATCTTAAAAATTCATATTTCACTTATTATCAATGAAACGAGCCATGAGAGCGATACTCTCACACATGAGGATAGTAATATGGCGAGTTCCATCTGGCAATTAAAAAACAAATTATAGACAGATGAAATCACTTTATTTATTACTGAATGACTTATTCCGGGACCTGGATTTTCTGGAATTGTACGCCCGACTTACTGCAGTAATGGTTACCATAGTAGCCCTTTTTGTAGTCGCAATGATCGTTCATTGGGCAACCAAAATTCTGACAGTAAAAATCATTCATCGTTTGGTCGAGAAATCAAAGACCGATTGGGACGATTATCTACTTAAGCGAAATGTATTTCAGTCGATGTCGCACCTGACCTCTGCATTGGTCTTTTATTATTCATGTAACTTTTCTGAGATTCCTGAAGTCACACGACTACTAACTATATTCACAAATATCTATTTTGTGGTTATTTTCATTAAAGTGGTTTCCGGAGTATTAAAGGCCTCGAATGACATCTATCTGACTACTCCATACGCATCAACACGTTCGATAAAAGGATACATCCAATTGGTAATGATTCTGGTTTATTTTATAGCCGGCATTTTCATTATAGGCATCATCTTCGACAAATCACCTCTTTACTTGCTTGGAGGTTTAAGTGCGATTGCAGCAGTTCTTTTGATCATTTTCAAAGACACCATTCTTGGACTAGTTGCCAGTATTCAATTATCGGCCAACAAAATGCTTAAACCCGGCGATTGGATTGAAATGCCAAAGTATAATGCCAACGGTACAGTAATAGATATTTCGCTGAACACGGTGAAAGTCCAGAACGGAGACAAAACGATATCTACTATTCCAACCTATTCTTTGGTTACTGATTCATTTCTGAACTGGTCGGGAATGGAAGAATCTGAAGGACGCAGAATTAAACGGTTCATCAATATTGACATGAAAAGTGTGCGGTTTTGTGATGAAAAGATGCTTGATAAATTCCAACAATTCAGACTCATAAAGGACTATGTGAAAGAAAAGCAGGATATAATTTCCGAACACAATAAAAATCTTGGTGTCGCGGATGACCCGATTCCCAACGGACGTCGTCAGACCAATCTGGGTATCTTCAGGAAATATCTGGAAGAGTATTTAAAAAACAATCCATACATAAACAACGATATGACATTATTAGTAAGACACTTACAACCTACAGAATCAGGTCTTCCTATCGAAATTTATGTTTTCAGCAAAGAAAAACAGCTGAATAATTACGAAGGGATTCAAGCCGATATTTTTGATCATATTTTGGCTGTAATTCCTGAGTTTGAACTTCGGGTATTTCAGGCTCCATCGGGCAGCGACATTAATGATTTATCAGAAAAACTTGCAAATCGAATTAATTAAGTGATTAGTAGGATAAATACCATATTTTCGAATAGAAAAATCACCTACATTTGCTAAACGATTTTTTCAACTCATTACTGAATTTGATAATTTTACTTTCAGTTCATTACAATCATGATGTTTTTAAACAAGAATAATTGAAATTTATCATTTTTTTGTACTTTTGAGTTTCAATTTTTAAACGACAGTTATAACCATAAATTATGAATGATCTGCATATAGAACCACTTCCGAATATAGACGAATTGGATGAAAAAATTCTGAAATTGATTACGAAAAATGCCCGAATCCCATTTTTAGAGGTTGCTCGTGAATGCGGAGTTTCCGGAGCAGCAATTCATCAACGGGTACAGCGTCTACTCAATTTAGGTGTCGTTTCAGGAAGTGAATTTATTGTCAATCCTCAAAAAATGGGGTATTTTACTTGCGCTTATATGGGTATTCATCTCGAAAAAGCCAAATTTCACAAGCAAGTAGTTGCCGAACTAACAAAAATCCCTGAAGTTGTTGAATGTCATTATGTAACAGGAACTTATGCCATTTTCATTAAAGTTCAGACAAAAACAAATAAGCACCTGAAAAAATTAATTGACGAAGATTTACAAGAAATAGAAGGAATCGCCAGTACCGAGACCTTTATTTCGCTCGAAATGGAGTTTAAGCGTCAGGTTCCAATAAAATAACAACATACTTTTACTTTAAGATAAGGGTGCCGTTCAACAACGACACCCTTATCTTTTTACCAGTTTTCTATTTCCTCGTAACTATTGTGACTATTATCTGACATATTGAATTAATCTGCCGTATTTATGACCAAAATAATCAAATTTTAGCTAATTTTGAAACATTAAAATTTATCCACTCAATATACCGTCATGACGTTACGAAATCAACTGGATGATATCGATTTGAATATTCTGGACATTATTTCAAAAAATGCACGTATTCCATTTAAAGATGTAGCTGCCGAAGTTGGCGTATCAAGAGCTGCTGTTCATCAACGAGTTAACCGAATGATTGATCTGGATGTAATAACTGGTTCTGGCTATCACATCGACCCGAAGAAAATTGATTTCAAGACCTGCACATACATT
>JBBQXI010000157.1:0-8594 GCA_038209805.1 Bacteroidales bacterium
ATCGTCCGCCCTTTTTCATGCGTTGATAAACTTCTTCCACCAGTTTTTCAATTTGGGGAATAGCGTTGTGCACGGCTGGCAAAACTTTTTTGTCTTCTTCGTGAATACTTAACAAGAGCTCTTTTACCGATTTTTTTTCCAAATCGTTATACAACGAATCGGCTTCGGTGGTACTTGTTGTTGTAGTTGTGGTGGTCATTTTTACTTTTTACTTTGTTCTGTAATATTTTTCCAGCCCATCAATTGGCTCTTTAATAATCGTCGTTTCTTCGAACCCGAAATAGCTAGCAGTGTTGTTCAATATCTGGCTAAAATAGAATGCAACAGAACCAATAAACCCAATTTGATATTTCGTATAATCGGGCAACTTGCAAACGTTTCGTTCAAAAAATTCCATAAAATTATGCTGCACAAACTCCTGACAGTACGCTGAATTCGCGTGTTCAGACAAAAAAGGTACAAACTGTGCCAAAAATTGATTAGGTTTTTCGGTGCGGTAGACCCTATTCAAGGCTTCTTCTCGGGTAATACCGAAACGATTGCTAAACTCATCACGTAATCGGGTAGGCATAACTTCCTTAAAATAGTCGCCAAGCAATTTCCGACCCATAACCGAGCCGCTGCCTTCGTCGCCTAAAATAAAACCTAGCGGAGAAATACCATGCATAATTTGTTTGCCATCATAAAAACAAGCATTCGATCCAGTTCCCAATATGCAGGCAATCCCGGGCTGATCTCCAAATAAAGCACGGGCAGCTCCCAGAACATCGCTGTGAGTTTCCACAATGGCTTCAGGATAAACACGGTTTAAAGCTCTGCGGATGATGTCGCCCTTTTCTGCATTTACAATTCCGGCTCCATAAAAATAGATTTCCTGAATTCCGGTACCGGTTTCCGGGGAAAGAACCTTTTCAACTTCCTGAAAAATGCTTTCCTCTGGCTGCGAATAAGGGTTGAGTCCTGATGTTTTAATGTCTTTAACACGACCTGAACCATCAATCAGTTTCCAGGATGTTTTAGTCGAACCACTGTCGGCAATAAGTTTCATTTTAATTTGAAATTGGTGATCTTTTGTTTGCGGCGTAAAGATAACGTTTTTGTCGAAAAATGAAATGTATCATATAACATGTATTACCAATATTTGCATGATTCATTAATTCCACTAATTTTGATCCATTATTTCGCGTGAAACATTAGCCTAAATAATTCCTGAACGGAAGTGTCTATGTTCAATTGATTTGTATCTTTAGAGATATAAGTTGTTTCCCGGAAATGCCGATTCAAAAACCTAAAGACTGCGGAAGCTATGAGAGCTTTTTTCCTGATTAGTATGATTTGTCTGATTTCGATGAAGCTCAGCGCTTCATCCGTAATTCGCATTAATCAAATGGGGTATTTGCCTCAATCCGTTAAGGTCGCAGTTTACCTTTCCGATCAGGATGAGGAACTTGCTAAGTTTCAGTTGTACGAAGCACTTTCAGGAAAATTGGTTTTTGAAGGTACACCGGAACTTGCTGATGCCAGCATTTGGGGCAAACAGAAAGCCTACCGACTTAACTTTACAGCATTTCATCAAACAGGTGGTTTTATCCTGAAGGCAGGGAACTCAGTATCTCCGTCGTTTCAAATCTCGCCTGATGTTTACAATGGCACTGCCGATTTTATACTGAATTACATGCGGCAGCAGCGTTGTGGTTTTAATCCGTACCTGAATGATTCGTGTCACACACACGATGGAATTATTGTCGATCATCCCACAAAAACCGGACAGCACATCGATGTAATTGGCGGTTGGCACGATGCTTCTGATTATTTACAATACACCACAACTTCTGCAAATGCCATTTATCAACTATTGTTTGCCTATCAGCAGAATCCTTCGGTTTATGGCGATAAGTTTGCGGCAAATGGCAAGCCGGGCGCCAATGGCATTCCTGATATTCTGGACGAAGCTCGCTGGGGTTTGGAATGGCTCTTGAAGATGAACCCGGCGAAAAATGAAATGTACAACCAGATTGCCGATGATCGCGACCATGCCGGATTCCGACTTCCAACGTTAGATACGCTAGGTGGCTATGGATTGGGAGTGTGCCGACCGGTTTATTTTGTGACCGGAAAATCACAAGGATTGGGTAAATATAAAAATCGCTCGACAGGCGTTTCGTCAACGGCAGCAAAATTCAGTTCGTCATTTGCTTTAGGCGCTTCAGTATTTAAAAATATTGATACAAATTTTGCCGATCAAATGCTCCGGAAATCGCGTGACGCCTGGGATTTTGCCAAATCAGATCTGGGCAATTTCCAGACAGCTTGCATGGTTTCGCCTTATTTTTACGAAGAGGATAATTGGGTTGACGACATGGAACTGGCAGCTGCGACACTAATTCCGACAGAAAAGCAGACTGATTTTCAGAAAGAAGCTAAATACTGGGGCGAGTTGGAACCGGTAACGCCCTGGATGGAGCTGAACCGCGCGCGGCATTATCAGTTTTATCCGTTTGTGAATCTGGGACACGCTTTGTTGGCGCAGTCATCCGATCCGGTCATTGCCAAACAGTTTGCCGCTTTAATGAAACAGGGACTCGATCAAATTCGGAAATATGCCGCCAACGATCCTTTCCGGATTGGCGTTCCGTTTGTTTGGTGCTCCAATAATTTTGTGGCTGCAGCCATCACTCAGGCTAAATTATACCGAAAAATTACCGGCGACAATACTTATGAGGAAATGGAAGCCGCTTTAACTGATTGGCTGTTTGGCTGCAATCCATGGGGAACATCAATGATTTGCGGACTTCCGGCTGGGGGCGATTATCCTGAAAAGCCCCATTCGGCGATTACACTTTACCTGAATAAAACAACTACTGGAGGTCTGGTCGATGGTCCTGTTTATACCAGCATTTATAAGAGTCTGCTCGGGATTCATTTATTGAGAACCGATCAGTATCCTGAATTCCAGGATGGGAAAGCGGTTTACCACGACGATATTGGTGATTATTCGACCAACGAACCAACCATGGATGGAACGGCCAGCCTGAGTTACCTGCTTTCGTCGCTTGAAGTTGAAGGTCATACTTCAGGAGATGTTTTGGACGATCAGGGTGCTTTGGTACGGAAAAATCCGGCTGAAAAGAAAGTGTTCCTGATTTTTTCGGCTCACGAATTGTGTGAAGGAGGGCAACTAATTGCTCAAACTTTGAAGAAATACAAAGCCAAAGGCTCATTTTTTCTGACTGGGAAATTCTATAATAATACTGAAAATAAATCACTCATCGAAGAATTGATTGCTGATGGCCATTATCTGGGAGCGCACTCCGATGGCCACTTGTTGTATGCCGACTGGACCAAACGGGATTCGACGCTGGTTACTCAAAAGCAGTTCTCCGACGATTTGAAATTGAATTACAAAAAGATGGAAGCATTTGGTTTGACTCCCGAAAAAGCTTCGGTATTTTTACCTCCATACGAATGGTACAATGCTGAGAGTGTTGACTGGAGTCGGCAGATGGGTTTGAAAGTGATCAATTTTACACCTGGAATCCGCTCAAATGCTGATTACACCACGCCTGATATGGCCGGTTACCGTTCTTCGGAAACGATTTTGAACGACATTAAAACTTTTGAGAAGAATGACCCGAATGGACTGAACGGTTGCATCATGTTAATTCATATGGGAACAGAACCCGCGCGTACTGATAAGTTTTACAACCGGTTGGGCGAACTTCTTTCGTGGCTGAAGAAAAATGGATATTCAACGGATCGGTTTTAATTGTGAGTTCTATGAGATACAAATGCGAACCACATAGAACACATAGGAATAAAAAATGAAAAGTTATGTGACCTATGTGGTTAAAAAACAAATATATGAAGTGTAGAATTTTTCAATTGATACGAACAAACAGGCTTCTGCTTTTGTGTGGAATTCTACTGTTGCCATTTACCGCCTGTAAAAATGCTGTCGAAAAGCCGTTCGACCTTTCCAGAATTGAAAGGCTGGTTCAGTCCGGAGAACTGAAAAAGGCTGAAATGATGGCCGATTCGCTAAAAGCAACTGGTACTTTAGGAGCGTCTGATTGGTATGAAATGGATTCTATCGTTGATATTGGCCGCCGCATTCGGCTCGATTTTCGGTTGACTGAGACCGATGTAAAAAGTCAGCTTACAAAATATTTTCCTGATTTAGACAGTGTAACAATGCAGAAGTGGGAGAAGGCACTGAAACTGGAGATACGCCCGATTGACGGAGAAAAGCGCTACTTCAAAAATGCTGCTGCCAACTTGTTTCGGCTCGACGATGAGGCGCGGAAATTCAAAGACAAGGTTGACGGTTTTCAGGTCGATTCGCTTGATTTGTTTTGTTTACAGCACACAGCAAAAGTCATTTCAACAACCAAAACTTCAGGAGAATTGGTTTTGCCTATACATTTGATACTAACCTACACGGTGAAAGCCAAGCCAAATGTTGTTCCCAATGGTCAGATTATCCGCTGTTGGATGCCGTTCCCGAGGGAAGGACATGAAAGGCAGAAAAATATCAAACTGCTGACCTCTGATCCGGAGAAAGCAGAGATTGCTTCGGAAAGCGACTTGCAACGTTCGGTTTATCTGGAAAAGAAAGCGGTGAAAGATCAGCCAACCGTTTTTCAGATTGAATTTGAAGTTGAAACTTCAGCACAGTATTTTTACCTGAATCAGAACCTAATAAAACCTTACGATACAGAAAGTGCAGTTTACAAGGAAAATACGAAGGAACGGTTTCCGCAAATCGTGTTCACTCCTCAAATAAAGCAACTTGCTAATCGGATATTGGGAGGTGAAACCAATACGCTTCTGAAAGTTCAGAAAATATACAATTGGATCAACGATTCCGTTCGTTGGGCTAGTGCACTCGAATACAGCACGATGCCTGACATTCCGGGATATGTACTGAAAACTCACCACGGCGATTGTGGGATGCAAACCTTGCTGTTTATGACTTTGGCGCGTTCGCAGGGCATTCCGGTAAAATGGCAAAGCGGCTGGATGCTTCACCCGCATGAAGTTAACCTGCATGACTGGTGTGAAGTTTATTACGAAGGCATTGGTTGGGTTCCGCTCGACCAGTCGTTTGGTTTGCAGGATAGTCCGGATTCGAAAATTCATAATTTTTACCGTTCAGGAATTGACTCCTATCGGTTGATTGTGAATGATGATTACAGCCGAAAATTAGTTCCGGAGAAGAAATTTCCCCGCAGCGAACCATACGATTTTCAGCGTGGCGAACTGGAGTGGGAGGGAGGTAACCTCTATTTTAATCAGTGGAGTTGGGACATGGAAGTGAAATATTTTTAATACCCACATATGAAACGAGTTTTATTGTTGTTGGCTGATGGTTTTGAAACTTTTGAAGCAAGTGTTTTCATTGATGTAATTGGATGGAACCTTGTTGATGGCGATCATTCAACTGAATTATTTACGGGTGGATTGCGAAAGGAAATCCGAAGTTCATTCAATCAGAGATTCATCGTTGATTACCTGATCAGTGAAATTGACGTTGATTCGTTTGATGCTTTGGCTATTCCCGGAGGATTTGAGGAGTATAATTTTTACAAGGATGCTTACGATGAACGGTTTCTGGAGTTGATTCGAGCATTTAAAGCGAAAGACAAGATTATTGCTTCAATTTGTGTGGCAGCCTTACCGGTTGGCAAGAGTGGCATCCTGAAGGATAAGAAAGGTACGACCTATAAAAATCCAGTTCGACGTGAAGCATTGAAGAGTTTTGGCGTTCAGGTTATTAATCAGCCGATTGTGATTGACGACAACATTATAACATCATGGAATCCTTCCACCGCGGTTGATGTAGCGCTATTGTTGCTGGAGTTGCTGACTTCAAAAACAAATGCTGATTATATTCGGTCGATCATGGGTTTCGAAAAATAAAAAATGAATGTTCGGTATTTTACCTGAAATGAAAGTGTTTCTTGTTGGGGGCAAGGGGCAAGGCCTCTCCGATTAAAAAATTAGGTAAGTAACCAGAGATTCATACAATAGAATTATTAAAGAGTTGCGAATTTTTTTGATCATTGAAACGAATTAAATGAGTACAACCATTTTATTTATTGTCCTGATTTGTTTTTTTGGATTGCTGTTTGGCATTTCATACCTGACATCCAAGAATGTTAACAACGAAACATTTTTCACCGGAAACCGCAAATCCAAATGGTATATGGTGGCTTTTGCCATGATTGGAACCACCATTTCAGGAGTAACTTTTATTTCAGTTCCGGGCGAGGTTGGCCGTTCTGGCTGGACTTACCTGCAATTTCTGCTGGGTAACTTTGCCGGTTATTGGGTGGTTGCTTTGGTACTTATCCCACTTTATTACAAACTGCAACTCATCTCAATCTATACTTATCTCGATCAGCGATTTGGAGTTCGGTCGTATAAAACAGGCTCATTCTTTTTCCTCGTTTCACGAACCATTGGTGCTGCATTTCGCATGTATTTGGTTGCCGGAGTATTACAACTCGCTTTTTTCGATGCGCTTGGAATTCCATTCGCGGTAACCGTTGCCATTGCTATTTTTATGATTTTGGCATATACATTTCGCGCCGGAATTAAAACCATTATCTGGACCGACTCGCTTCAAACTACTTTTTTGCTGACCTCTTTGGTATTAACAATTTTTATTATATCGAAACAACTTGATTTGAGTGCGTTTAAAATGGTTAAGGTCATTGACGAGCATCAGTTCAGTAAAATTTTCGATTTGGATTGGCGATCGAAAACTAATTTTTTCAAGCAATTTCTGGCCGGACTTGGAATTGTAATCGTGATGAATGGCTTGGATCAGGACATTATGCAGAAGAGTTTAACCTGTAAAAATAAGCACGATGCCCAGAAAAACCTGTTTTGGTTTAGTCTGGCGTTTATCATTGTCAATGTGTTATTCCTGAGTCTTGGTGTTTTGCTCTATATTTTTGCGCAACAAAAGGGAATTGCTATTCCGGAGAAAACCGACGATTTTTTCCCGCTTTTGGCTTTGAATTATTTTGGAACTTTTGCTGGTGTATTGTTCTTATTGGGCATTGTATCAGTAACTTATTCGAGCTCCGATTCCGCATTGACAGCATTGACAACTTCGTTCTGCATCGACTTTTTGAATCTGGATACGAAAAAACCGGAAAGCAAATTTACCCGGATCAAAGTTCATATCGGCTTTTCAATCCTGATGTTTTTGGTGATTGTGCTTTTCAGGATAATTAATGACGAAAGCGTGGTTACGGCTGTTTTTAAGGTTGCCGGATACACCTATGGGCCGCTGCTTGGGCTTTTTGCTTTCGGAATACTGACGAAGAAAAAGGTGAATGATCGCTACGTTCCACTGGTTGGATTGATGTCGCCTGTGTTAACCTATATCATCAATGCCAACTCCGAAGCATGGCTGGGGGGATACAAATTTGGCTTCGAATTGTTGCTCCTAAATGGGCTGATCATGTTTGTGGGTTTGCTTCTACTAACAAAAAAACAAAATATACCGAATGAAGACAACTCAACGCTACCTCGCTCTTGATGTTTTGCGCGGCATAACTGTCGCAATGATGATTCTGGTGAATAATCCCGGAAGTTGGGCTCACATTTACACGCCTTTGGAACATGCCAAATGGAACGGATGCACGCCTACCGATCTGGTTTTTCCGTTCTTTCTCTTTGTGGTTGGGGTTTCCATGTTCTTCTCCTTCTCGAAATACGGAAATACGTTGAATAAAGAATCGCTTCTGAAAATAGGTAAACGTACACTCCTGATTTTTGCAATTGGCCTGTTCCTGAATTCATTTCCACAATGGACAACCGATTATTCGAAACTGCGGATTATGGGCGTTTTACAGCGAATCGCGCTTGCTTACGGAATTGGTGCAGTAATCGTTCTGGCCTCTCCGCGCAAATATTTGCCTTACATTGGTTTTGCAATTCTGCTTTTTTATTGGGGATTAATGTATGTTCTGGGAGGTTCCGATCCTTTTTCGCTTGAGGGAAACGCTACAATTCCATTTGATTCTGCGGTTCTCGGAGTTACCCATCTGTACAAAGGGTTTGGAATCCCGTTTGATCCGGAAGGGCTGCTAAGCACGATTCCGGCTGTAGTGACTGTGATTTTTGGATACCTGATCGGTGCTTTAGTGAAAGAAGCAGAAAAACCTTCGGTGCCGAAAAAGTTGTTGTTTGTTGGTATTGTTGCGGTTGCTTCCGGCTTGCTATGGGCGTTTTTCTTCCCGATTAATAAAGCGATATGGAGTAGTTCGTATGTTCTTTATACTGCCGGATGGGCTTGTTCTGTCTTGGGCTTTTTGATTTGGATCATCGATTTGAAAGGCTATTCCAGATGGACTTCATTTTTTGTGGTATTTGGCATGAACCCGCTGTTCATTTTTGCGCTCTCCGGATTGTGGGCTAAAACATTGGGGCGTATGATTCACATTGCCGGGCCCGATGGCTCAAGTCTGAGTGGCTCCGGATGGTTGTATTCACAGGTTTTTGAACCGTTAGCTGGAGATATTAATGGTTCTTTGTTATACGCCATTTCGCACGTGGTATTCTTTTGGTTGATTGGCTAT
>JBBQXI010000158.1:0-8573 GCA_038209805.1 Bacteroidales bacterium
CTTCCAATCAAATATGGAGCAACGGTTAATTACCTAAAGAAACCTCCGGTAGCCTCAATTTTATTGGCTGCGTTAGAACAGGTGAAGCCAACAATCATGCTGGTAGTTCCCCTGATCATCGAAAAAATATACAAGTCAAAAATACTGCCTGAGATTAACCGTAAGTTAATCACACGGATACTATATAAAATTCCGGTTTCAAGAAAACTATTACACAAGGTCGCCGCAAAGAAACTCTTTGCAACATTTGGCAGCAAACTGAAGTTTTTTGGTATTGGTGGTGCAAAATTGGATAATAATGTCGAACGTTTTCTGATGGAAGGTGGATTCCCTTTGGCTATTGGCTATGGTATGACAGAATCGTCGCCATTGCTTGCAGGTGCCGGTGTTGCAAAAACCCGATTTCTCTCAACCGGGCTACCAGTGGAAGGTGTTCAGCTCCGGATAGCTCAACCTGACCGGAAAACTAGTCTGGGAGAAATTCAAGCCAAAGGAGAGAATGTAATGCTGGGATATTACAAGGAACCTGAAATAACTAAAAATGCTTTTACTGAAGATGGCTGGCTGAAGACTGGAGACTTAGGCTGTTTTGATAAGGATGGAAACCTCTATATCAAGGGCCGGATGAAAAACATGATCGTTGGGTCGAGTGGCGAAAATATATATCCGGAGGAGATTGAGTCACTTATAAACCGGATGGAATATGTACTCGAATCGCTTGTCGTAGAACAAAAAGGAAGACTTGTAGCTCTGGTACATTTAAACATGGAAGAGCTTGAGAATAAATATCGGAACATGAAAACAGAAGCGGTTCTTTATCTGAACGACAAAACAGATGAGATTCTGAAAGAAATTCAAAACAAAGTAAATATTGAACTCAATAAGTTTTCACAGATTCAGCGCGTAGTACTTCAGCCCATCCCCTTCGAAAAAACGCCAACACAAAAGATAAAGAGGTTCCTTTATTAAAACTACAGATTGATTTGATAACAGTTTTTTTGAAATTTCAAAAAACACCATTGCTTGGAAAATATTTAATATTTTAATTCAAGGCGGTAAAAACCATCGCCAATTATGTTTGTTAATGTATTATTCACTAAATTTAGGTAATTATTAAATTCAAAAGAGGCTATGTTTCTCTCAAATAATAAGATTGAAAATTATTCAGCATATATAAAGCTTGATGAAAATCTTCAGATTGAGGAGTTTTCAGGACAGATTAACCAAATTCTCAGAAAAGGGCATTTAGATTTGAATGGAAATCTTATTCAGATTACTGAAGGCCTTAAAAGAAATATCCGCTTCTTTTTTGAAAATGAAGTATTGCCTGCGATAAAATCAAATAAAATAAGTCATTTATCTTTAACCAGAAAAAATAGCATTCTATTAATCTCAGTTACACCCCTAAGTTCAGGAATAACACTCTTAAGTTTTGAAGAAGTTCCACCGCCAGAGAAAATAATTGATCAAACATTGCCTGATAAGCTTAAAGAGGTACTTATTAGGATAAATACTGATATGCAGGTTGTATTTATTTCCAAAAATTTTACTGCCAAATTTGGCCAAAAAGCATCAAACTATATTGGAAAAAACCTTGAAGAAAAGCAGTTATTCAAAGAAAAGACACTGCAAATTACAAACCTTATTGCTCAGGTTTTTCAACAACAACGCCAAAAGGAAGCTGATATTTTGATTGCGATAGGCGAAAAAAAAATCTGGTGTAATTTATTTATAATTCCGGAAATCGATCCTTCAAGTTTACAGCAATCAGTATTAATTATCCTTCGAAATATAAACCGCTACAAACGTATTGAAGAGAAACTAATTGAAAGCGAACAGCGCTATGAAATGGCCATAGAAGCCGCTGATTTAGGCATTTGGGATTACGAAGTTGGTTCTACAAAAACATATTATTCAAGAAAGTGGAAATCTATTCTCGGTTATTATCCCGATGAAATTTCTGATGATTACAAGGTATGGGAAGAATTACTTCATCCTGAAGATAAGGACAGAATGATTCTTTTCATTGAAAACTTCATCAACAGCAATTTACGTGTTTACGAAGCAGAATTCAGGCTAAGACATAAAAGCGGCAATTATGTTTGGATTAGAAGTCGAGCAACGGTACTTCGAGATGAAAATGGGAAAGCCTTAAGAATGTTTGGAACTCACCGCGACATTTCCGATGAGAAAAAATCTCAAAGTGAATTTAAAAAACTTCATCAGGCTATCATACAAAGTCCTATTTCAGTGGTTATTACCGACAAAGATGGTTATATCGAATTCTTTAATCCCGCATTCTGCAAAATAACAGGCTGGAATGATCATGAAATACTAGGAAAAAAACCTAGCATTCTTAAATCAGGATTTCAACCAGCCAGTTTTTACGAAAAACTCTGGAAAACAATCAGTTCAGGAAACGAATGGCAAGGCGAGTTTAAAAACAGAAAAAAGAACGGAGAATATTATTGGGAACTGGCCAGTATCTCGCCAATCAAAAACAATTTTGGGACTATAACTCATTATGTAAAAATTGCAGAGAACATTTCGTACCTCAAAAAGATTGAAAAAGATTTAAAAAAGGCAAAACAAGATGCCGAAGTAGCCAATAACTACAAAAACCTTTTCCTGGCCAACATGAGTCACGAGATCAGAACCCCAATCAATACAATCATTGGATTTAGCGAACTCATTAAAAACGAAAATCTCCCATCACAAAAAAGATATAAATACTCCGGAATTATTGAAGAAAACAGCCAGTCGCTACTCCGATTGATTGATGACATCATTGATATTGCAAAAATTGAAGCCAACGAATTGAAAATAAAAAAAGAAGCTTGCTCTCTTGGTGATTTATTTTCGGAACTCGAAATGACCTATAATAATTTCCTGAAACGGAAAGAGAAACAAAATCTTGAGCTCAATTTTCAAATTCCGGAAGAAGCGCATCACGATGTCATCTTCACTGACCCTTACCGTCTCAAACAAATAATCAATAACCTATATCTGAATGCATTAATGCACACTGAGCGTGGACAAATTGAAATTGGATATACCATCGTAAACGATACTAAATTGCGCTTTTTCGTCTCAGACACTGGCACTGGAATACCGCAGAGCCGCATTAAAAATATATTCAAACGATTTAGTCAAACTGACGAAACACCCGGTTCTGAAGTTCAAGGGTCCGGACTCGGCTTATCCATATGCAAAGATCTGGCTTCATTGTTAGGTGGTGATATCAATGTAAAATCGGTTGAAGGCGAAGGAAGCATTTTCTTTTTGACACTTCCATATGATAAAATAAAAATACCAATGGTAAGAGCTACTGTAAGACCGGCAACACCTTCAAGATATAACTTCAGCAACTTTACAATCATGATTGCTGAAGATACGCCGTACAATTACGAATACCTGTACAGCATACTTCAAAAAACGGGTGCCAACGTGGTTTGGGCAAAAGACGGCATTGATGTTCTGAAAATGTACAAAAGCTCAAAGGTTGACCTGATCCTGATGGATATTCAATTACCCGAAATAAACGGTTATGAAGCCACGAGCCAAATCAGGCTAACCAATAAGTCGCTACCCATCATTGCTCAGACCGCATACGCCATGGCCGAAGACAAGCAAAAATGCATGGATGCAGGTTGTAATGAGGTTTTAGTTAAACCTATCCGAATGGACGATGTTCTGGCTACCGTTGCAAAATATCTCAATAAATAAACAAACGAAATTCAATCACCAGATCCATTTAATCAAATTCGCTGATTAAATTTGAGGCTTACAAAATAATCGAAATATGCATATCGATCGGTTTCCATCAAGATTACTTGAAAATGCGGTGAATGAATTTGCTAAATTACCTGGTATTGGACGAAAATCAGCCTTGCGACTGGTTCTGCACATGCTAAAACAAGACCTTCAGGAAGTCGAAATATTCGGCAACAGCCTGATCCAACTTCGCTCAGAAATCAAACACTGCAAAGTTTGCCATAACATTTCGGACACCGACATTTGCAGCATCTGTGCCAACCCTTCACGAAATCCTTCCATTATATGCGTGGTCGAAAATATCAAAGATGTGATGTCGATTGAAAACACGCAACAATTTAAAGGCTTGTATCACGTTTTAGGAGGTATTATCTCTCCAATGGATGGAATTGGACCTTCGGATCTGGAAGTTGACTCGCTTGTAAACCGTGTGAATGAAGGAAATACCGAAGAAATAATTTTGGCACTAAGCACAACCATGGAGGGTGATACAACCAATTTTTTCATTTACAAGAAGCTAAAAAACACTGACGTAAAGATTTCGACCTTGGCACGCGGCGTTTCAATTGGCGACGAGTTGGAATATACCGATGAAGTCACACTTGGCCGGTCGATCGTCAACCGCATGAACTTTGAAGAATCAATCATACGATAGGAAAAAGGCATTAGGAAAAAGAAGAAAAAGGAAATAGGAAATAGGAAAACCAAATAAGTAATAGGAACTATTTATTGTCGTATTTTAAAAAGTACTCACCCCACAACGTCCGCGAGCGGACGTTCCGCCCCTCTCTCGTGAGAGAGGGGCAAAGCATCGCAGATGCGCGGGGTGAGTCAGGATAAAAACACGAATTAAAACACGATATTATTTTGTTTTCATTACTTAGACACATAGAAAATTAAACTATGTGCCTATGTGGTTCTAAAATATTAACAGATGAAACTATCAGTAGTCATTGTCAATTATAACGTTAAATATTTTTTGGAGCAATGCCTTCATACCGCGTCAAAAGCGGCCTCGAAGCTTAGTTCCGAAATTATTGTCGTTGACAACGATTCGGTTGATGGCTCATGCCAGATGGTTAAAGAAAAATATCCGGATGTTATTCTGATCGCCAACAAAGAAAATGTAGGCTTCTCGAAAGCCAATAATCAGGCCATACGGATTTCAAAAGGCGAATACATTTTACTACTGAACCCAGATACAGTTGTTGAAGAGGACTGCTTCCTGAAAATCGTTGCATTTATGGATAGAACGCCAGATGCAGGAGGCCTTGGTGTTAAAATGATTGATGGTAAAGGTCGGTTTCTACCCGAATCGAAACGTGGGTTACCTACGCCGGAAGTTGCATTCTGGAAAATGTCAGGAGTTTCAAGTCTTTTTCCTCGTTCCAAACGATTTGGACGATACCATCTGGGATATCTCGACAATGATCAGATTCATGAGGTTGACGTTTTGGCTGGCGCTTTTATGCTCCTTCGACGCAAAACACTCCAAAAAGTGGGACTGCTCGACGAAGATTATTTCATGTACGGCGAAGACATCGATCTCTCTTACCGCATCACCAAAGGTGGATCTAAAAATTACTATTTCCCCGAAACAACAATCATCCACTATAAAGGCGAAAGCACCAAAAAGGGCAGCATCAATTACGTGAAAGTGTTTTACAATGCAATGATCATTTTTGCAGGAAAGCACTTTTCGAAAGGGAATGCCCGGCAGTTTGCCATTTTGATCAATTTGGCGATTTACTTTAGGGCGCTCTTGTCGTTAATTGCGAGATTATTCAATACCATCAAACTAGCGCTGGCCGATGCATTTTTTATTTTCATAGGGTTTGCCATTCTGCTCCCAATCTGGGAAACCTATAAATTCAAGCGTGGCTATTATCCTCCGGAATATCTACATATAGCAGTTCCAATTTACATCCTCATCTGGATTGGCTGCATCTGGCTCAACGGAGGATACCGAAAATATATCCAGTTCAACCGGATTTTTAAAGGCCTGCTATGGGGAACAATTTCGATCCTCGTTTTTTATTCGTTGATCGATGAAACCATGCGCTATTCAAGAGCTTTATTGCTTTTAGGTTCGGGCTGGGCATTTCTGGCACTTCCAACCTACCGGTATATACTGCATAAATTAAAAGTACCCGGGCTTGAACTTGAAATAGACAAACAAAAGCGCGTCGCAGTAGTGGCCGGAATTGCCGAATCAAAGCGTATTTCTGAATTGGTCGTCCATTCAGGACTAAAGATTGAACTTGTCGGATTTGTATCGCCCAGCGATTCGGTTCATCAGCAATTATATCTCGGGAATATTCAAAAGTTGCCTGAAATTATCCGTATCAACAAAATTGAAGAACTGATTTTCTCGTCTGAAGATATTCCTTCACAGGAAATCATCCGCCTTATGCTTGATCTGAACAACCTCAATGTCGATTATAAAATTGCGCCACCCGAAAGCTTTTCTATAATTGGCAGCAACTCCATTTCAACTTCGGGCGAAATGTATGTGGTTCACATCAACTCCATTGTAAAGGAAAGTAACAAGCAGAACAAACGCATTTTTGATCTGACGACCTCAGTCTGTCTGTTAGTACTTTCACCTGTGCTAATCTGGAGGGCAACATCCAAATCCGGTTTCTTGCGGAGTATTCCTGAAGTTCTCTCCGGAAAGAAAAGCTGGGTAGGTTACTGTTCCGGAACGCAAAGTAACCTGCCATCAATCAAAAAAGGCATCCTATCGCCTGCTTCTCTTTTCCCTGAAACTATTCCGCAGAAAAAGAAAGACGAATTGAATGTTATTTACGCTAAGAATTACCGGTTGATGAACGATCTGGAAATCGTACTGAAAGCCTGGAAAAATATCGGACAATCATGACAAGTATGAAACTCGAATTTGGCAAGATTCGTTTCAGGGCGCTCGAACCCGAAGACATCGACATCCTTTTTGAATGGGAAAACGATGCCGAAATATGGGAGATTAGTAACACCTTCGAACCCTACTCCAAATATATATTAGCCAAATACATCAAAGATTCGCAGCAAGACATCTACGAAAGCAAGCAGATTCGTATGGTTATCGAAACACTGGAAGACAAGGCTGTTGGAGCCATCGACCTGTTCGACTTCGATCCGTTCCATTTCCGCGCGGGTGTCGGAATCCTGATTCATGACGAAAGAGACCGGAAGCTGGGCTACGCCAACGATGCGCTGCAATTGCTTTGTGCCTATGCCACCAATTATCTAAGGTTGCACCAATTGTATGCCAACATTAGCGAAGACAATCTGGCAAGTATTCACTTGTTTAAAAGCAATGGATTTGAACTTATTGGCACAAAAAAAGACTGGCGCCGAACCTTGGATGGCTGGAAAAATGAGCTGATGTTTCAGAAGATTTTGTAATCCTGGACGGATTTTAATCCACTGCACATGGGAAAACCAATAATTACAAGCATTATATACCCCGAACCCACGGTTCTCAAATTGGTTGTGGTTTGTTATCCATGTGGACGGAATAAATTCCATCCTTACAAAATGAATCGAGCCTTCGGCTCTGACAGTTTAATTTAGTTCCGGAGGGATGGTTCATATTGTAGCCGCGAATTTTAATCCGTGGACATGGATGTGCAGATTTTCAGGGTTTCCGTTTCCGTGTTAAATCCAGCAACCCATTAACAATTGTCAGCGGATGAGCAGGATTCCCTGGAATGTAAAGATCGATGGGATATTTATCCAGAAAACTCCGATCAAGGGCTGAACTACCTGCATGGATTCCACCACTGATTGCATCGGTTCCCACAAGGACAATAATTTTTGGTTCGGGAATCGCATCGTAACAAATCTGCAACGATTCGGCCATGTTTTCGGTAATGGGACCGGTAATCACAATTCCGTCGGCATGGCGCGGCGAAGCTACAAAGTCAATCCCGTAACGGCTGATGTCGAATTGCACATTGTTGGAGGCATTGAGCTCCATTTCGCAGCTGTTATCACCTCCAGCGCTAACTTGTCGCAACTTTAATGAACGGCCAAAAATCCGGCGAATTTCATTCCGTACCTTTTCAGGATCAATTTCAATCGGTCCTTCTTCGCCTTCTTTTACGATCAGCCGGTTGCGGTCGTTGGTTGATATTTTATAGTCGGTCGTAAATCGGATCTTATTCGGAAACTGTTTGGCACATTCGCCACAAAATGTACATTTACCCAAATCAATGCTCACCGGATTGGCAGAAATGGCATCAACCGGACACAAATCAACCAACTCAGCTTCGTTTACCTTTTCGGAACTAATCACAGGGCGGCCTCTGAAAATCCCGGGCACCTTGGCATTAGCCGTATCCGGAATAAATTGCTTCCCTTGATGATAGACTATTTTTACATTATCGAACATGGTCTTCAGTTTATTAAGATTCTCAAATTTATCTTTCTATGCATCCCGAATTCAATTCCGTCCCGAAAAAAAGTTTAATCTTTGAATAACATTCTTGCGCGAACGGTTTCCTTTTTTCAACTTTCATCCGTTGGCTGAAGCCAACGGCAAAGGATATCGCCTAAATGATTCCTTTAAACCATGCTCCCTTCCCTTTCCCCCAAGGGGAAAAGGAAGGGAGCATGGTTCCTATAAATCGTGGCCTGAATACGACAGGTTAAAACTCTTGTTGCAAATCGGGAAATCTGAAATCTCGTTATTCCGAACCGACAATGCTAGTGCCAGCCAGTTGTGGAACGACGGGTCTTTTATTTTATATAAAATCAATTCTCCTTTGTCATCGGTAATGGCACAATGGCAGATTTCA
>JBBQXI010000159.1:0-8515 GCA_038209805.1 Bacteroidales bacterium
AAGATAATGACCAAAATAACAACAAAATTGCTACATGGCTTGCAATAGCCTGATAATATCAAATTTAAAGGTCAATTAAACAGTAAATTATGAAATTTAACAGTCCCGATTATTGGGCTTATTAAATGTGGGAAACTTTAGATATTAAAAACCACCCCAATTAAAGCTTAGGTATTTAGCCTGATATACGATAAATAGCACATTGTATATCAGGCTAAGGCTTTAAGATGTTTGATTGTTTAAATTATGAATTCCTTTAACCTGCATTGCAACTAGAAACCTCCATTTAAGTAAATCTTCAATTGAAATCAACTTATTAAGCTAGTGTTGTTGGAATCTAACCCTTGTGAAGATGGTTCAATAAGCGCAACAGCAACCCATATCATCTGTCAGAATGTACATCCGCAAGACCGTATGATGAATCAAAGAAAACTTAGCACTATATGAAATGATGAGCTACCTCATTTTCATTTAACTATTTGTACCGAGAAGGCCTCCGTATTCCAGGCTTCGAACTTATTTCGGGTCAGAAAAATAAGCTCCTTTTTGATCGTGTTCTTAAACCAGATGACCGAAGAATCAGTTGGATCAGCTTTGGTTTTAACTCCGCCAGTTGCTGAAATCTCAACCAACGAACCATTATTCACTTCAAAATAAAAAGATTTCAGATCGGCATGCTCTGAGATTGCAAGTTGATTTTTGGGCAACATGACTTCCGGGGCAGTTTCTTCGTACAAAAAACGCGAAACATTATTCGAAATGGTATCCATCCAGTTGTTTAAGGTATTGTAAGTGGCGAGTTCCGGCTCGTGGCCAAGTCCATCGAGAGAAACTAACCGATTACGTATGCCCAGGATCTGTAGCCGGTCGTGAATTGACTTCGAACCATACATTTTATCCATCACCAGCCGATTTATCATCATCGAATTGCGAAACGGATAATCATTTTCGAAAGGTACAATATCGTCGGCTGTACCATGAATTGACAAAACCGGTATATTTTCATCCTTATCGATGATATTGAGGTCGGCAACGGCTCCCCACATATTAACTACAGCTTTAATCGTAAACTTTTCGGTGTATTTATTTCCTGATTCTTCGATTTTTCCGAGCATTCCTTCTTGGCTCGCTTCCTTAATACGTTCGGGTCTTTCATCATTCTTCATGAAGGCAGTATTAAGCGAAGCCACAGCTCCGGCACTCGTTCCACCTATGTACACCTGCGTAGGATCAATCCCAAGTCCTTTGGCGTTATGTGCCAGAAACCGAAGAGCCGCATTGGCATCCTGAATCGCCCGATAGGCACTCAACTCAACATCACTTGGCATTAACTTAAACCCTAAGCGATAATCGATAGAAGCCACTAAGTATCCACGTTTAGCAAGAAATGTAGCCAGTGTCGCTTCACAAGCCGACTCTTTACTGCCAATGTAAAATGCGCCACCATGAATAAGCATTACCAAAGGTCGGTTTTTAAAAAGGTCGGTCTTGGGATAATAAACATCTAACTTTAGATCAAGTAATTCAGGATCATTAAATGCCTTTACCAATCCTTTGCTCAAAGTGTTAATGTATGGTTCGTTTGAATACGGCGAATGGGTCCAATATCCTTTGGCTTTTCCATATAATAAATCACTCTTGATTTCGATAGCTGGAAATATTTCGTCCTGATATCGCTTGGTTGGATTCACCTTAACTTCAGGTCTTAGAGTAAAACTCACATCAACCTTGGGACGCCAGAAAAGAAATATTCTCTTCCCATTCATCAGGGTAAGTTTGCCTTCAAAGCCAGAGGAACTTACCTTGGAATTTTTCATTTTTCCCAAGTATAAATCAGATTGAAAAATGGGTTTACTTCCGGACGTATTCAGGATAAAAAAATGACTCTCCTCAACAGCCTTTCCACGATTTTTGACAAAAGATCCTTTTAATAGCGACGAATCAGCCTTATCCGCTACTAAAATTAGGTGATCGCTTCCAATCGTTCCATCATAGATTCCCATTTGGGGAGTTGGGGTCCGCGCATTAACCCCATTTGCTGAGATTATTGCAAATATCAACAGCAAATTCAATTTCTTAAGCAAATACATATTATTCTAATTTTCAGGTCTTGATTAATCGACTTTTGGTGATTACTGAACGGAGAAGATGGCCATAAATGTATATAACCGAGATCATACTTTCAACCTATTATTCGATTGCAAAATTAGCTGCAAAAATTGAATTTATTCAGGATAAAACTGAATTTTAAGATCAATATAAAGCCCTAATAATTTTATTTTCAATAAAGCGAAGTTGTATATGATTTTTGTGATAAAGTTTGAAATTCAAGATATATCTTTATCTCCTGAAAATTGAATAACTATTTCTAACTGTTAAATTATAACTAACAAACGAATTATGATTCTGGCACAAATTGCACCTCTGATTTTTGGGCTTCGTCCCGAATTTTTGCTTTTCGGACTAACATTACTTGGCGTTGCACTTTTTCATCGCTACACCCTTTTTGTAGGTCTTATTGGATTAACTTCGATCCTTCTTTTTAAATTCATTTTCATCCCTGAATTTAATTTAGTAGAACATTTATTTGGGCATGTGGCATTTTCAGATCAAATCTTACACAAAGAGATGCGTGTGGGAGAATGGAGTGTTCTTCTCAATTTATTTGGACTTTTAATTGGATTTGCCCTTCTTTCATGGCATTTTGAGAAATCAGGACTTCCTGATTATTTGCCTCAATTATTGCCCAACGATTGGAAAGGTCCTCTTGTCCTACTCATTGCAGTTTTTATCCTTTCATCGTTCCTCGATAATATTGCAGCCGCGTTAATTGGTGGAACCGTTGCTATGGTCGTTTTTAAACATAAAGTTCATCTAGGTTACATTGCGGCAATTGTTGCGGCCAGTAATGCCGGAGGATCGGGCAGTGTTATTGGCGACACTACTACTACTTTGATGTGGATTCAGGGAGTTTCGCCTTTCAATGTTCTTCATGCCTATGTTGCAGCATTTACTGCCTTAGCCTTCTTTTCTATATTTGCATCCATTCAACAAGATAAATATCAGCGAATCCAAAAAGATGCTACTCCAAACCTTAAAATTGATTGGGGTCGTATCGGCATTGTCGCCCTAATTTTATTGATGACAATCTTAACAAATGTATTCCTTGATTTTCCGGCTCTCGGGGTATGGGTGGCTATTGGTATTGGGGCATTTATAAGATTTACTGACTGGAAAGAAGCAAAAAACGCCATTTCTGGATCCATTTTTCTACTTTCACTGGTAACTTGTGCATCGCTCATGCCTGTAGAAGAACTTCCAGCAGCATCATGGCAATCGGCATTTTCGTTAGGATTTGTTTCTGCAGTATTCGATAATATTCCGCTTACCAAACTTGCCTTGGAACAAAACGGATACGACTGGGGCATGCTGGCTTATGCTGTTGGTTTTGGCGGATCAATGATCTGGTTCGGATCATCAGCAGGAGTAGCAATCTCGTCTAAATTTCACGAAGCAAGGTCTGTATTTGGTTGGTTAAAGGCTGGTTGGCACATCATCGTTGCATACATTATTGGATTCTTTGTCTTATTATTTTTTATGGGCTGGGAACCACTTCCCTACAAAAAGAAATCGGGCATGGCAAATCCACAACAATCAACAGAACAACCGATTCCTGTTCTGGAAAATTCCAAATAAAACGAATAACTTTCAGTTCTCGGAAACATAAAAGAGGCTGTTCCTGTCTGGATCAGCCTCTTTTAGTATGAATTTTTTACATTTTATAAAGTCAAGGAATTTATTCAGAAGATTGTTAACCCTCAAAAAATATAGATTATACTTGACGATAAAGAAAATCAGAACACAATCTATATTCCAACAATAATTATCTTCGCAATTATCAGTTTTAATTTCAGTAAATGAATAGACATGGAAACAAGATACAGCGTGAAATCACACCTTTATCACAAGGCGATTGCCTGTTGGTTTTCGACCGGCATAAAAGCAAGTTTGATTTCCCCATACACTTTCATCCTGAATATGAACTGAACTTTATTCAGCATGCTATAAATGCTGAGCGTATTGTGGGCGATCACAAAAGCATGATTACTGAAACAGAACTGGTTCTGGTGGGGCCAAACATACACCACGGGTGGAACAATGGACAATGTAAAAGCGAACAAATTCATGAAATTACGATTCAGTTTCATCGCGACCTCATTCACGAAAGCTTACTGGCCAGAAACATGATGAAACCCATTAGAGAGTTGCTAAACAATGCATCACGAGGTATTTTATTTTCAGGAGAAACAACCCAGCAAATTGCTCCACAGTTGGAACAGTTATCGCAGAAAAATGGTCTGGATGCTCTTATCGAATTAATCTCAATACTGCATGTTCTTTCAGTTTCAGAAAATTATAGACTTTTATCTTCAGGAGATATGAATACAACCGATTTTGCGAACAGTAATCAAATAAGAAAAGCATTCGAATACATTGCGCAAAATTATCAGGAGAAAATATGGATTAATGATGTAGCACAATTTCTGAATGTTACTGAAACAACATTGTCCCGATTAATAAAAAAACGCACTGGAAAATCATTTGTCGATTTTCTGAACGATTACCGAATTGGATTTGCCAGTCGGTGGCTTACTGAAACCAATCAAACAATTTCGGAGATAGCTGTCCGCTGTGGTTTCTATAACATATCTAATTTTAACCGGATTTTCAAGAAAACCAAAGGATGTACTCCAAGCCAATACCGGGAGAATTTTTCTGGAGTAAAACGGGTATGCTAAAATAGTGAAAAGTATTCCTCGCCCAAAAGTGAGACAGAAGTCGCAGAAATCAGTGTGCCCGTTAAATTCTGAAATTTAGATTATTCACTAAAGTTAATTCGCTGTTGTGGGTCATCAGTCAAGTTGGCTATAAAATCTGCTACAATTGAGTCAATCCAAGGCAAACATCTACCACAACTAGTTCCGGCTCGCGTCATTTTTTGAATTTCAGAAGTTGATCGTGCACCTTTCGTTAATGCAGCGACAATTTCTTTTTCCGTAACCATATTGCAAATACAAACCAACCGCTTACTCATTCTGAAATCAACTTAAAATGCGACTTTCAGGAAACAAATTTATTTTCTACAAACAGTTTGATTCCCCGATAGGCATCAATAATTAGATCGCGTTTAGGTAGGGTTTCGTAAATTTTTTGTATGTATTGCTTCTCACTTAAAATTCTGAATGTGTATTTGAAATTAAGATCGAAAGCCATAGACAATAGCAACAACCGATAATCGTTCATGGTCTTCATATCCTCCACGGCTGCTGTTTTTCCGGCCAAAACACTTTTTATTATTTTATCCGAAATCTCGACATGATTAATCAAATCCATGGCCATTAAAGGCTGGGTACCATATTTTTCCTTAAAAAAGCGGTACGACGTTTCGAAAATATCAAGCTTATCGGCATCACGAAGTAAGCGTGCAAAAAGAGTTTGCTGCTCATTATCAAGTTTGGGTAATTTAAGTTTATTGTGTCCTTCTATCGACTTCAGAATAATTAATTGAACATCAGCGGACAACTTAGGATAGAATCCCATCTGCTGTATCAGTTTGGCCGATATGGCCGCATGATTATGCTGTATATTTATCGGAGATTCAGTTCCCTGAACGATCATGACTGCTTTTCCGTAATCATGAAACAATGCAATGATCTCGGCAATATGTTTATCTTCTTCTGTTTGCAATAAAATTTTAGCAAGTAAAAGAGAATTACTTGCAACTCGCAATGAATGCGCACGAATATCTTCAACTCTCTGCTGATTATCAGGAGATTCAATAACAAGTGACTGAAAATATTCTTCAAACTCAAGACGGCATTCTTTCAATAATTCTATTGTAGTCATATGGTGGATTTCTTAACTTCAAAAGTAGCAGAATAAACTATCTTCAGGGAATAGGTGTCGATAAAATTATCAACAACCCCGAACCTGAATATCCTGAAAAATAGCCATGACTCGTGTTTGTTGATAAAAAAGACTTGAGTTTTTTATGTTTTTTGAATAAAGAGGTTGATTAATTTCAAGTTTTGCTATTTTTGCAATCGCTAAAATAAATCGGTCCTATAGTTCAATGGATAGAATGTAAGATTCCGGTTCTTATGATCTGGGTTCGAATCCCGGTAGGATCACATAATCCACTGATAATCAGTGGATTATTAATTTAAAATTAATCAACTTCCCTCATACAATCCAGAACTTTTCAATCAAAAGAACATTCTGTTTATTTAAACAGACAGGTAAATTTGCTATATTTATATAATCACAAACAACGGCATGAACTAAAAACTAAACCTTTATCTGATTGTTACTGAAACTAGACTCTTGAATAAGGAATAATCCAGCGATTGGTATACTTGATGAAGCAAATTAATTTGATAACTATTCAAGAATCAAAAACATAACAATTACTGATGACTAATTCTCATTGGTAGAGATAATCTGGAAATACACCATGGCATTTTATATAGATAGAAGATCATTTTCTGAAATATACACACTGACTTTCGGACTCATTATTTTCTGTTTAAGTTCATCACTAACTTACGATGGAACATTTCCGCATGAGAGTAGTCCGGAGCAAATGAAGAGATCCTGCAATTCCGAGTTTATACAAGAACATCCAATTAATCAGGAAAATCTGGAAAGATTATTTATCCCATTTAACCTTAACGAAAGCTGTTCTGCTTTAGATTTTCAGAATACGACCTTGAATCAAGCTAATAAAGCAACTTACGATTCAAATGCCTTAAATTCTGCCCATCCATATTTCCCCGTAGTTTATTCAGGCTATGGAATTGACCACATGAACATTAATTTGGTGAATTTAGCATTAACAGGACTTATCGTTGGTGATGAAATTGGCGTTTTTGATGGCAATTCTTGTGTCGGATCAGCAGTAATAGAAGAAAAAAACATAATAGAAAGTAGTTTGAGTATTCCCGCCTCTGCAAATGAAAGTACCGATACAAAACCTAATGGTTATATCGAAGGACACAAAATCACACTAAAATCATATCGGGCAGGAATTGTATATCTCCTTTTCTTTCAACCAGTAAACAACAGTTCCGACATCTTTGCAAGAGGAAGTTCTTTGTTTGCTCTTATTGATTTCGCCCGATCGGAACAACAAACGACACCGGAAGGCTTAGAAGGAATAAAAATATATCCTAACCCCTTTGACGCAAACCTACGAATTGAAATTTCCTTATTGCAAGGACAACAACTTAATTGTGAAATATTCGATATAACTGGAAAACTAATTAAGACTTTGTATAAAGGCATTTCTGAAGGGCAACAATTATTGATATGGGACGGAAAAAACAATTTGAAGCATCAAGTAACTCCAGGAATCTATTTTTGTAGAGTAAATCAAACGACGACAAAAATTATTTATCTTAACCATTAAATAAATTCAAAAAAAATGCAACCAAATTTGTGGATATTTATATCAAAAGATAATACTTAATAATCAGACCTATGAAGTGGATTTCCTTTTATATCGCATTTCTCCTTCTTAATATAACCAGTTTTGCGCAAGGGCATTTTGTACTTTCATACTCAGGAAATGGACTTGAGCACATGAATCTGTACGTTGTGACCGCAACCATAAATGGAACAAACCTCGACATCGGTGATGAAATAGCCGTGTTTGATGGTACAATTTGTTGCGCCAAAGCTATCCTGACACAACCGATCGTGATTACTGACTCAAACACATTTATCACACTTAAAGCATCCAAAGCTGACCCTGGCTTGTCTGAGGGATACACTCCTGTAAATGCCATTATTTATAAATTCTGGGACTCGAGTGCTGGGATAGAAATTTCCAATATAGCAACTCAATATTTTGATCCGGGCAATGAAGCCACTTTGCCTGCTCAAACGTTCACTCCGGGGGGATCTGCAACTCTTAAACTTTCATACACAGCCATCACAAATCAAGCACCTCTGGCAAATGCAGGAACTGATCAAACCGTTAACGAAGGTGTGGCGGTTACGCTCGATGGCTCGGCATCTTCAGACCCAGATAATAATACACTCACTTATTCATGGACTGCTCCAACAGGAATAACCCTAAATTCTACGACTGCGGCAAAACCAACTTTTACTGCTCCCGAAGTGATGACCAATCAGAGTTATAAGTTCTCACTCATTGTCAACGATGGAACGGTGAACTCAACTGCCGATCAGGTAATTATAACTGTCAGGCAAGTGAATAAAGCACCGGTGGCTAATGCCGGAACTGATCAAACCGTTATCGAACGTGTAGTGGTTACGCTCGATGGCTCGGCATCTTCCGACCCAGATAATAATACGCTCACATACTCGTGGACTGCTCCGACAGGAATAACCCTAAATTCTACGACTGCGGCAAAACCAACTTTTACTGCTCCCGAAGTGATGACCAATCAGAGTTATAAGTTCTCACTCATTGTCAACGATGGAACGGTGA
>JBBQXI010000160.1:0-8477 GCA_038209805.1 Bacteroidales bacterium
AATCATGATCCGGTCGGGTCGCTTAACGCCATTCGATCCGGTCAAGATACTACGTTCATTCACTACCCTGAAAGTACCGTCGAACCACGATTTCACTTCCGGATCGCTGAGTAATTCGGTCAACTCTGCAATCATTTTCTCAGCTTCGTCCGATCCAATTTTCCCTTCCGTTTCGATTCGTTTTACTGCCTTTTGCAAATCGCCGGTCGTATTAATCAGTGATAAAATCTCATGTATCAGCTTTCCTTTATTAATGCCACTTTGCTTTTTGTCTTCACTACTAAAAAAATCTTCGCCCCGTTTCCTGATGTTCAAAAACTGCCTGAAATCCGCAAATTCAAAAGCCGACAGCCGCACATCTTTCATTCTTGGCTCTTCCTTTTTCTTTTCCTTCAAGGCTGAATATTCGCCAATCTCAACCAACAATTTTTCAGGATCATAGGAAGTTTTAAACTGAACCGACTCCTCTGCCTTTAATCCGCATGAACCCAAACTACCTTGTTTCTCAACAGCCAGTTTCAGCAAATCGCCAACGGTAGTGAGCTTACTCGAAAACGATGCCCAAATGTACAAACCCGCCTTGGCACGCGTGAACACCACATACATTAGGTTCAGATTATCGATGTAAGTATTGAATTTTTCAGCAAAAAATTCGCGATAAAAAATCGATTTTCCAACGTCAGCTTTAAACCGCACAGGCACTAGTTCCATTTCATCGAATGGCGCTACATCAGGCTTGCACCAAAGCAATGGAGCCATTTCGGGTGACGAATGTGGGTGAACCGACCAATCGAAAAATGGCACAAAAACATGGGTAAATTCCAGTCCCTTCGACTTGTGAATAGTCAGCACATTGATGGCATCAATGCTGTCCGAAATTGGAATGGTAAAACGGTCGCCATTTTCGTCCCACCAATTCAGGAAGCTCGTGAGTTCCGAAGCATGATTGCGCTCGAACACCGAAATCTGATCGACAAAAGCCTGCAAATAAGCCAGCTCATCGGCCAGACTAAACAAGTTAAATTTCTCGCAAATGCTGTAAATAATCTCCAGAATAGGTTTTCCGGCCACCAATTCCTCAAACGATTTACTGGCGATGTATTGCGAAATAGTGAGTTCGGAATTCGAAGTTTGGAGTTCAAAGTCCCATGCGTCAGGTTGCGGGTTCCCTTCGATAGGCTCCCTTCGATACGCTTCGCTACTCAGGGAGCGAGACTCCGATTTCCGGTCTCCGGTCTCCGGTTTTTCATCAGAGCTGTTATATTCTTTGCCGTCTGCTTTAGCTGACGGATTTTTGTATTCCAACTGCCCGTTGGCTGAAGCCAACGGCAAAGGATATTCTTGATCTTCATCGAAGGTGCAATATTCTTTGCCGTCTGCTTTAGCTGACGGAATTCCGGCCTCCCTTTGTGCATTCAGCCTCGGAGCAATCTTCCGGTAATACAAATAATTCAACTGTGCTTTCACTACCTGATCATCCGGATTAAGAAATGCCGTCAGAATGGAAATAATCAGGCTGATGACCTCCGAATTGTTGATGTATAATGATTCTCCTGAAAGAATATCAAAGTTGTATTGTCGGTTCTCCGGAAGGCTTTTCTGTTCCAAAAACAGGTCGGCAATCAGGCGGGCTTCCTTTTTCTGGCGAACCAAAATCGCCATTTCAATCGCCTTTACACCTTTATCCTGAAGGGATTTAATCGATTCAACCAATTCGGCAAGAATCAGTTTTTCGTTTTCGTCGGCAAGTTCTTTTTTCGATTCCAGAAACCGCACCCGAACCTGTCCCAAATCGGCAACATCTTTGTTTGAAACCTCCTGAACGCTGTCGGCATACACTTCGGGAATGGTAATTCCAACCGGATTTTCTGTAATTTCAGCTTCTGCAAGTTCGCCTTCAATATGCTGCTGAAGCAATTCGGGCACCAACCTAAAAATCGTATTGTTGAAACGGATCACCTTTCCGTGACTTCGCCAGTTGCTGCTCAGCACCTCATTCTGAAGACCAAAAACCGGAAAACTTTCGCCCAACTTGCCGGCCAGCAAACGCCAGTCGCCGCTGCGCCAGCGGTAAATAGCTTGTTTCACATCGCCAACCACCATTCCCAGATTACCTTCCGACAGAGAATTACTAATCAGCGGACGGAAATTATTCCACTGCAAACCGGAGGTATCCTGAAACTCGTCGATCATAAAATGGGCATAAACCGAACCTGTTTTTTCGTACACAAACGGCGTTTCGGAGTCGGCAATCACATCTTTAAGCAAATGTCCCGAATCGGAAATCAGCACAATGCCCTTTTCGCGGCACAATTCTTTGACTGATTTTCGTAAATCGACCAGAATGCCCAAGGTATATAACTGATTGACGATAAGTTTGGCAGTGATGTATTTACGTTTCTCGGTTTCAATCAGGCAAACAGCCTCCTGCAACTTGGGCATCAGCTTAGTTTCGGCAACCGACAACAATTGCGATTTCATGGGTTCTTTCACCGTTGCCGTTACCCAGCCTGAAGCGTCGGTTGCTGCCCGAAGTACCGTATTCGAAGGTTCAAATTTAAAGTCTTTCATCTTCTGAAAACTGGCTGCCGGACCACTTCCCTTCCCTTTGAAATCGTCAGTCGACAAGCCTTCCAACGCCAGAATATTCAATCCTTCCTGACCCAGCGTTTTTATTCGGGTTTCGTACAGAACGATAATTTTGCTGAGTTTCCCGCGGTAATCTTTCAAGAAAGCACGGTCGTTCAGCTTTTCGTACAAACTATCGTTCAACGACTTAAACGTCTCATTGTAAATTTCGTTGCCGAGGCGAAGAATATCTTTTTTGAGGTTCCAGCCTTTTCCCTCGCGAATTTTATCGGAAGCAAACGCATCGAGCCATTCCAACAGTTTCGGGTCATCTTCTACCGATTGAATCATACGGTCGGCAGCTTCTTCCAGAATGCTTTTTTCGTCCAGTTCCACATTGTAAGCCGCATTGATGCCCAGTTCGCGGTTGAAAGCTTTGATGACGCGCTGAAAAAAGCTATCGATGGTGCTGATGGAAAAGCGCGAATAATCGTGCAAAATGCGTTTCAAAACCAGTTGTGCCTGCCGCTCCACCTGCATGGGATGCCAACCCAGTTCTTTGGTCAAAACATCCAGATACACCGAATGTTTGCCTTTCGCCAGATGATACAATTCGCCGATGATGCGCGATTTCATTTCGGCAGTTGCTTTGTTGGTAAAAGTTACCGCCAGAATGTGCCGGTAATTCGACTCGTTGGTGAGCGCCAATTTCATGTATTCGATGGCCAGCCGGAAGGTTTTTCCGGAGCCGGCAGAGGCTTTATATACTTTGAGTTGCGACATAATTTAATAGTTAGCCACGAAGGCACGAAGACAAATTTAACCACGAAGGCACAAATTAAAAATAACAAATGTCACAGGTTTTTAACCTGCGCTATTACATGACGGTCTTTCAGACCTAACTTCCACATACAAATCATCAAATGCAATAAAAGGGGCAACGCCCCGATATGTAATAGCATAGGACAAAGTGAAACGGAGTCCTATGAGATTTCATTTTTTGAAAAACTAAAAGTAAGCATATCTCTGATACGGCAAGCACGATTAGGTTTGGCAAATTGCTAAATTGTTGAAAAGTATTGGGAAAGAATGAGTTTTGTGGTGGTGAACATATAGAAAAAGATGGTAACTTTAGAAACTATAAAACGATAGTTTCGATACAAATCCACTAAATTTGGTGCGATTTGTATGGTTTTATCTTACAAATAAACGAGTTGGGTAATATAAAATAAAACAACAAATGAACTGGCTAATTTCAGCAAATTCCGACATGTATGATCATTCGAGTTCTTTTGAACATTATGGTTTTATTGACTGGAGACAAGGAGCTACAAAATACAACGTTGGAGATACCGTGTACATCTATTGTACACGTCCTCTTAAGATGATTCAATACAAATGTAGAGTTGATAAAATTGATTTGGAATTTAACCAAATACGTGATGATAAGGAATATTGGATAGATATTGAAGAATATCAAAAATCATTAAAAGGTAACTTTGTTCGTTTAAGGCTAATTGAGCAGATTTCGAATGATTTCATGAAACTTGAAAACTTGCAACAAAATGGACTAAAGTCTGCACCTCAAGGTCCAATTAAGATTAAAGATGAGAATTTACTAAAGTACATCGAAAAGTTCTTTACAGATAAATATCAAATAGATTTCTTTCCTGATATTTTAAATGAAGATGAATCTCATTATGAGGGAGCAAAAAAATCTGTTCTTGTAAATAAATATGAAAGAAGTTCTAAGGCACGAGAAAATGCAGTTAGATTTCATGGATTAAAATGTAAAGTTTGCGAGATTAGCTTTGAGGTAACTTATGGTATCATAGGCAAAGATTTTATTCATATTCATCATTTGGTTCCCATAAATGAAATTGGGAAAAATTACAAGATTGATTATCAAAAAGATTTAATACCCGTTTGTCCAAATTGCCATTCAATGTTGCACAGGAGATTAAACGGTAGAGAATTGACTGTTGATGAATTAAAGAAAATGATTAAAAAATAATATTGCCCAACGACTATTGCTGGCGCGTGTCTGTGGTGGTGACTTTTATATTCCACTACCCTTCGTTTGCAACGAAGGGTTCATGGTTTTGAGTTTGCAACTCACTTTTATTTATGAGTGCTTAGTCAGGGTTTCACTTCGAGTGAAGCCCTGATTTGCCTTGACAAGAACATAAGAACGTAGATTGGATACATGCTCGAAGCCGGTTAAGTTTGCTTGTTGAACATTTGTTTAAAAGTATTGGGAAGAAAAGATTTTATGGTGCTGAACATATCGGGAAAGGTGGTAACTTTAAAAACTCAAAATCGATAAAACATGAAAATAAAACATCTATTAACCACCCTTTTATTACTGATTTCAGTGATTTATTTCTCCTATTCCCAATCAGGTAACTGCAAGGTTCTGAAACCGGAAATAGCTACCAGTTATTCCGGAGAATGCAAAAAAGGCCTGGCCAACGGAAATGGCATTGCCTTTGGAACCGACAAATACGAAGGGAAGTTTAAAGATGGCTTGCCTCAGGGTGACGGAACTTATCGTTATGCAAATGGCGATCTTTACGTAGGCGATTTCAAAGAAGGAATGAGAAGTGGTAATGGCAAATTCACCTTCAAGTTTTTGGGCAAAGATTCCACTTACGTGGGAATGTGGAAAGAAGATAAACTCGTTAAAAAAATAGTTCCGTTGCCATACCAGATCTCTCAAAAGCAAAATTTGCAACGTTACACTGTTCAGAAGATAAAAACGGGAAACCGTGTTGTGTTTTCCTTTATGCAGAATGGTGGTAATAACCGATCGGTAACAGGTTTATTATTTACCGAAAGCAGTGGAACGCTCATCAACTTAGGACAGGATCAAGGATTTGACAACGTCCAATTCCCATTCAACTGTAAAGTATCGTACAGTACTTTAAATTCATTTCGATCATCTAATACGGATGTCATTTTCGATATTCAGATTAATGAGCCTGGACAATGGATGATTACGCTTTTTAATTAAGCAAATACGTCAACTTCAATAACTGATAGTTACTTTTTAATACGAACATCATGGGCCTATCAATCATTACTTTATTAATTATTCCTGTTTATTTTGCTATTCTGGCAGGTATCTTTTATTTGATTTACACCTGGGTCAACAAGTTCATAGTTCTGAAGCAGGAACAAAACGATTTGTTACGCGAAATCATCAAAAAGATGGATCGTAAAGAGAGTTGAAAGGAGGTTTAGATGAACACTGATAAAAAACGTATCTCAAAAATTGCCTTGATTTCTTTGGTTTTCCTGACTGTATTTATTCAGGCTGCCGTAGGACAGTCGGTATATGTTGGGAAATCCGGGACACAGGGTAAAGCGTTGAAAAAGTACATCGAGCCATCGGAGTTGAGAAAGCTCACGATCAACCCAGCCGATTCGATATGGATTATTGATGTTCGGTCTGAAAAAGCTTTTGCCAGCGGTCATATTCCTACTGCGAAATCCTTTCCTGCAGGAAACGTAATGAACCGATTAAATGAAATACCCAAAAGTCAATATTTGATTATTTATTGCACCGTAGGAGCAAATGCACAAATTGTATCGAAAAAACTAAAAAAAGCAGGGTATAAACGTTACATGAATTGGGGTGGCATTTCTCGTTGGGAATGGGATAAGGAGATTGAATAATTAGCTATCATTGTGGTCATAACATATAATTATGTGTTGTTATGGATATATCTCCTAAACTTAAAAGTAAAGCGAACATAAAAAATCAGTTGCCAAACAAAATCAAAATTGGTCTACTTTTCTAAAATTTGTTGTAATTTTCCACTTTCAAAGCAAGAAAACGCTATGAACTTCGTTATGAATTTGAATGTAATCGCACTTTTCCATACCCATGACAAATCTGAAACATATCAATAAACCGGAAATAAAAGTTGATGAAGTTTTATTGACCATTGATAACATCAAATGGGAAAATGGCCACGAATTTTCGTACAACGGAAGCAGTTTTTTGCTCTTTTTGCTAACACTGGCAGAACACCAACAAAATGAAAGCCGTGAAGAAGCTGAATATTTTGAGTCGACCGGAGGAAAAGACGGTTGGGATATTTATTTGCTTGAAACGCTTTCCGAAGAAAAAAGGAGAAAAAATTTATTTCATGAGATCGTTGAATGCAATCTGCGCGATCAAGATTATTCGAACTTTGAAGCGCACCACATAGCCCTTGATGAAGAACAAAAAATCTTTGGCGAAAGGGAATAATTGATTTTGTAGGAAACTACCCCAACGTTTGCAACGACAAAAAGGACAAATCAAAAAATATTACCGAACTACTTTCAAAGGAATCATAAAGTGCGAATAGATTGAGATTTCCCTTTATGTTTTTCACAATACTTCGAACAGACCCTTGTAATGCAATATTGTAATTGAATACCAATTTCAGTACGAAATAAAAAAAACTTTTGCTATGAAATTATTTAAACTTAGATCGCACCTGATCGTATTGACTATTTTGACATTGGTTGCAACAACGAATGGCTACAGTCAGAAAACTCGTGAGGAAATTCCGGAAAAATACAAATGGAATTTAGGCGACCTTTTCTCTTCAGACGAAGCCTGGCGCAGCGCGTTTAGCGATATAACAACCCGACTGGATCAGGTTGAAAAGTTTAAAGGTACGCTGACCCAATCATCTGATAATCTGCTTAAGGCACTCGAATTCAATACCTCAATCTCCAAAGAAGCTTCGAAATTATACAGTTATGTCAGTATGAATTCGGACCTCGATACCCGAAACATGAAATATACCGGGATGAAACAGGAGTTACAGCAATTGTTTTCAAAATTCGGCGCCAAGTCTGCATTTATCGAACCTGAAATTTTAACCGCCGACTGGGAGAAAATCGATGGATTCATTAAGCAAGAGCCCAAATTAGAGGTTTATCGCAAAGGGTTGGAAGACATGTTTCGTACTAAAAAACATACCTTAAGCGAACCTGAAGAGCGCATCCTGGCGCTTTCGCGCACAATTTCAGGAGTTCCTGAATCGGTTTTTGGTACTTTTTCTGATGCCGAAATGCCTAGTCCTGAAGTGACTTTGTCGAACGGTGAAAAAGTTAAACTTACCAGCTCGGAATACAACAAATTAAGGGGATCGGCCAACCGGAATGATCGTGAAATTGCATTTAAAGCTTATTGGGAGAATTATGCAAAATTTAAAGCCACGTTTGGCGAAACACTAAACGGGAAAGTCAATGCCGATCTGTTCCGGTTCAGGGCAAGGCACTACAGTTCTTCACTGGAGGCTTCGCTTTACCCCAATAATATTCCGGTTGAAGTGTATCAATCGCTCATTACCAATGTCAATAAAAGCCTGCCTGCGTTTCACCGCTATCTGAATATCAAAAAACGCATGATGGGTGTTGACACCCTGAAATACCATGATTTATATGCGCCGGTGGTGAAAGACGTGGATCTGAAATACAGTTACGAAGATGCCACCAAAATTATTTTGGAAGCGCTTAAACCAATGGGCGCCGAGTATGTGGCAACTGTAAAAAAAGCGATCGATGAACGTTGGATCGATGTTTATCCTACTCCGGGGAAACGCACCGGAGCATATTCAAATGGATCGTCGTATGATGGACATCCCTATATTTTACTCAATTACAACAACTTCTACAACGATGTCAGTACTGTGGCACACGAACTTGGACATACCATGCACAGCTATTTCTCAAACAAAACCCAACCCTATCCACTCGCCCGATATGAAACTTTTGTTGCTGAAGTTGCTTCTACGTTCAACGAAGTATTGCTTTTCAACTACATGATTGGCACTGTAAAAGACGACGATGTGAAACTTTCGCTCCTGATGAGCTGGCTCGATAATTTTAAAGGAACACTTTTCCGC
>JBBQXI010000161.1:0-8456 GCA_038209805.1 Bacteroidales bacterium
GCGTTTCTTTTCCCCATGTAGAGAATTCATGAGTTTCAAATTTCCGGATTTTGTAATCTTTGGCTCTTTCACAGATTGACCTCGGTAAAGAATCAAGTTGCCCCGGCTCATTATCGGTTGGCGTTTCACTGAAAAAGCGCCGAATCACATCCTTTATATAAGAGATTATATTCATCTTGAAGTGTAATTCTGTTTTATTGTTTCTATGGTTTCAACTTTGGAAATTCAGAACTTAATATTGCCTTTAGCATCCACCGTAATCCAATTAGCGCCAACCTTACAACTAAACAAATCATTGGCAAGCGCATTAATGTTGTCGTACTTAGCTGTAAATACCATTTTTCCAGTTTTGTCCAAAAGCCCCCATTTTTTATGCATGCAAAAAGCAATGTAATCGCTTTTGATCAAAATATCTTCTCCAGCTTCAGTTACTTCTCCAGAATTGTAATGCAACTCCTGGGTTTCGTCGTAAATAAAAGGAAGGACAACGGTTGTGCCATCGCTGGCAACTTGTTGCTGAATACCATCTTTAAACAAGAGAAAACCATCTTTCAGAACGGTAATATCCTCATACTTTACCGGAAATTCCCATTGTCTATTTTTATCCAACAAACCATATTTGTCACCTTGTTTAACTTTACGGTATCCAAACTCTGGGTTCTGTATGTAATCGTACAGAGGCTCAATCAACCATTTCCCCGTTTTGTCGATGAGTCCTTGTTTGCCCAGCGAATCGGTCACTATACATGTCCCTTCTTTAAAAAGAAAGTCAATCCGATTTTCGTAGCCAGGACGATAAGAAAACTTAAGGGGAATAACTTCTTTTCCTTGATCGTTAATAAAACCAACCTTATTGTTTTTAACAACTGCTCCAAGTCCTTCCGAAAAGTTCCAAGCATGTAGATATTGTGCCGGAATTACAATTTTGCCGGTCAATTTATTCAGAAAACCCCGCTTAACGTCTTTTGAAAATACAATGATTGTGTCTTTTCCATCGGAATTACCGATCCAATCTAAACGCGGCGTGGTTGTTTTACCTAAAATCTTGTTATATAATTTGACGCTTCCATCATAGTAACGGATTTCATCGCAAGTGTCGCTCATGCTTGCATCATCCATGTAATAACCGTATTTGTAATTATAAATTTCATACCCAATATACATAGATACGGCAGTAAATGAAATCGTGAAGATCAAGAGAATAACTTTCCAAAATGTGCTGATTTTTTTCATAGCTGTAAGAGTTTTCTGTTTTAGAGGAAGAAATGTTCGAATATCTTACAGCCCGAAAGAAAAAAAGTCGAATCGGCTTTTAATCCAATTCGACTTTTTTCAATGAGTTTTAGTATTCAACTATTCTTTCTTGATTGCATAACCATTTTCAATCAGGTAGGTTAAGGTTGCCTTTACCGTTTGACGGTCATATTCCTTTTCTTCCTCTGGTAGCTTTTCGTAAGGTACAATGCCGGGATGTTCCTTCTTTTGATCGTCGCGGGTTGGGCCATATTTCCAGCCTTGGTCAATTCTCCCAGTCATCCAGCGGTTGTGAACGGATTTGGCAAGGTCATCAAGCGAGAATCGTTGAATTTCCTGCTCAATCATAAGTTCTTTGGGCAAAACAGACTTTTCCTGGGACGGAATCAAATTCCGCGTTTCTTTATCTGCTATTTGTTGATAAATCTTCTTAACAGTTATTACGTCGTATTTCTTCAGTTCGTAAAATCGTTTCTCCACCTGCTCAAGCGTTTCCCAATCCACTAAACAAGTATGCAGTTTCCGAACCTCATCTGATGTTGACTTTCCGGTAACTTTATCTAAACTCCAGGTATTCCATCCATGTACGAAATAATTTGCATTCCAGCGAAGGTGTTCAGTTTTGCCCAGATTCAACAATCTGTCTTTACCAATTTTATGTACAAATTCTTCTTCATTTTTAAATTTAGCAATTTCAATCTCAGTCATTCCCAATAACATCAATTTAGTTGGTTGGTGTTCCATTGCCGATATATTGGAAATCTGTTTCATTTTGCCAATTTCAACCCACGGTTTTACTTTCCGGTCAGGATCACTATGATTGATGTAATTGTTGTGATTTCGGATCGCTTCATTTTCAATCTCTCTTCTGATTACGCTCTCTTCGCAGAAGATTTCGTCATAATCGCCGAAATATACCAAATCCGGTTCCTTCTTTAGCAGATGGCTAAAGTTTTCACGATCAATTAGATGAATAAATATCTTGAACGCCAGGTCGTTGCGCTTGGCATAGCTGCTAATTTCCAACGCAGTTTGCATATTCAGGTTATCGCTCCCCAACGAAACAACCACATACATTAGCTTTTCAGTATTGTTTGCAATTAATTCGTAAAAATCGGGATGCCCAAATTGAACTTCTTCATATTGAATTTTGTAATTTGTCAATCCCGGGTAATTGAAGCAAAACCGTCCTTTTATTTTGCTCATGTTTTGATCGACAACTGTTGCCCGAAATTCTTTATCGACAAATTGCCCCATTTCAATTAACTTTCTGAAACAAGCCTGACCTACCTGACCAAATCCGATGATTAATGGCGTGAAATCCCAACGGACTATACCAAGCGATGTATCAGGATCGACAAACTTCACAGGCGGATAATTAAGTACAAGCTGTTGCGCGGCTATGCTGGAATCGTTGACGAATCGAACTTGAATTCTTCGATTGTCAATTACCTTACAGTTGAAAAACTGATCTTCGAGATACGTTTGAAGAATGGTGCGGACATAAATCTTTACAAATACTTCTGCCCCAGATTTGCGCGCTTCCAACTCTTGAATAATGGATTGTGCAGCAAAAGTGTTACGCTCTTCGTTTTCCGAAAGGATGAATAAATGCGTTTCCCGCTTCTCCATGCAATCCAGCAATTTATGAACTTTCAGAAAGTTGTTTTCATAAAAACTGATTTCATTTTCGGTGGCACTATCCTCGTGAACATTTACCAAAAACTCCTCATTCTTAATCGACAATTTATCGAAAAAAGATTCTTTGCTGATAACAACTGCTCCAAGTTTCGACGCTTTGTGAAACAGCAGTTGATCTTCATGCTTTTTGCTGTTCTGAACGAAAATTACCAATCGTTCTGGTTTCTGCTTTAGTAAGTCAGTTGCCAAAGCAAGTGCAGCATTGTTAATACCTAAGAAAATGTAATTCGCATCGGTCTTTTTATTTTTCCTAATTCTCCAAAGAGAGGCAGTTTGTCTGGCAAAAAGATTTAAAAATATTGCCATAAAAATGAAAACTACAGTTGCCTTAATCAGAGAAAATGAAAGTAGTAGTAAATGGTGTCGTTGTCCTTCTTCAAAAATCTCTTTTATTTCGACCAAATCATTTCCTAAAATGAAAAGTCGGGCTGTAGAATAAAAAGCTAAAAGATAATTACTGATGTCAAGAAATTCCTTATGAACTAAGCAATACGCGTATGAGTATAGTGAAAATCCACCAAAAAAAACAATTATGAATAATCGTTTTACAAAAGGCAACAATCCCATTTGTTTTTTGTAATAAAAATGATAAAGAAGAAATAATCCGAGAATATATGTAAGGAATATTGGAAAATTCCACAAGAATTTCGGTTCTATAAAATTTACTGTTTCTGAATGCATAATATTAACTTTTTAATTTATTCCGTCTCTCTTAAATTCACAAATCCTATCAATACCTTAGAGTCTGGTAAGGTTTCTGTCCGGATTTCCTTTTTGCCATCAGTAGAAAAATGTAGAATTTTCTGAACATTGGGCGCAGGTAAACCAATTCTTCTTATTTATTTCATTTACAACTTCGCCCCGCACTCCCTACAAAACTTTGCTCCTTCCATATTCTCAGTACCACACTGTGTACAAAACTTACTATTTTGTTGCTGAGAAGTAGGCGAACAAGTTGTTTTTTTTCCATCTTGCAATACGCTATCTTCTGCTATTTCAATAGCTTTTTCGTCGAGTTTCGATTGCTGAACAATTCCCCAGATTTGGGTTACCAGCACCGGCCAGAAAAACAACATAGAAAGAACAGTTGGCAAAGCTTGTTGCCCAAATATTCCAACTCCGGCTTCAATGGCAATTTGGCCTGTCTGCGGACGGATTAAAATTTTAAGCGCAGTATTCATTCCCAGTACAGCTTTAAACATATTCCCTTTTGATACCGAAATATCATATCCACCGCTAATCAGCGAATCGCCGATTACATCATAACCTTCGGCTAAAAAATAGTTCATTACATCGCGGCCTGCCTGCGGAATTAAAGTGGGCGATCCGTTGATGATTTTTGATGATTTAAATGTTCCCATGGTGTTGCAGATTTAGGGGTGAATGTCCTGAAGTTGTTTGATTTGCGAAATGGCATACAATACACCCATTTCAACCAGAGTGTTGTTTACCCTTTCCAAGTCAGCCGGAGAAAGGCTTGCCTCCAATTCTTTTAAAAGAGAAATTACCAACTGTGATTGCGTTTCTACTTCTTCATCGGTAACTATCTGATCTTCCATGATCTTCTGAAAGCTTGGGCGTAACAGAACTTGTTCGTCCAGATTCAATAATCCTGTTTGTTGATCGAAAAACATAGTCTTGGGTTTTTATAGTTAGAATTTAAATTTTAACTCCGCAGAATTTGCAGAACTTCCAGTTTGGGTCAATCGGTTGCTGACAATTGTAGCACTTTTTACCCGACTCCTGAAGATGAATGTTTTCCATCAATCGTTGGTAATGTTCGGTGTCGCACCATTTGAGGATTTCGCGAACCCGTACCGCTGCAAACGGGTGCGACTGATAAGCAATAGCGGCTGTTTGCAGTATCTTATCCCAGTTCGATTCCTGCAAAGCATCGTAAGCATCAGCCTGAGCGGCATATTCATGGATATCGACATTTACGGTAATTGCTTTGGAGCCTCCCGAAAGACGAACCATGGTTTCGATAACTGGCGTGGCGCTACCCATAGCAGCAGCGGCAGCACGATCGGCCGAAAGCTCACTGCGGCGGCTCCAGTAGAGCAAGCCTAATTGGATGGGCGTGGTAAAAAATCCCAGCAACCCAAACATATCGGCTCCGGTTTTTAGTAAGTTGGCCATGGTGTGGTACAATACATGGTGACAGGCAATATGCCCGCACTCGTGGGCAATTACCGCATTTACTTCTTCTTCGGTAAGGTATTCAACCAAGCCTGAAGTAATGGTTAAAAATATGCGCGAATCGCCAAAAGTATAAGCATTGGGAGCAGGGTTCATCTCCAGATAAAACTCTGGCTCGACAATATTCAGTTTTTGGCAAATGGGTGGCAGCTTCCGGTACAATTCAGGCAACTGCTTTTCCGATAGCCGTATCTTCGAAGCCATATTGATGCCGTGGTAATACTGCTCCATTCCCAGTTTAAGGAATGCTTTTACGGCAGCCGCAAAACCTGGTATGGCTTCCATATTCCGGCGAGCAGCTTCGTCTTCGGGGTGGATAAAGTCGTGAGGAGATAACATGGGTTATTAGTTATATAAAACAAATGCAGACCATAATTTAGGATTAGAACTGGTTTTTTTTATGAAATCCCTCTGTGCTAAACAAAGTGATTCCTCAAAAGAATAATTCTGATTATAGTAAAAATACAAATCGCTCATAAGTTTTGGAGTAGTCTTGTCATTGATACTCCAAAGACTTGAGATTACATTTGAGGAACCAGCATAAAGGAATGCTCTATTTAAGCTTACAATATCATCTCCTTTTGACACCTTTCCAATTCCTGTATCACAGGCACTTAATGTTGTAAGTTTTGAATTAATATCGCTGTTGAATATTTCATAAACAGTCAGCCGACCATCATTCTTTAAATCTGAGTTCAATGCTAAAAAAGATTCCAAGGGATGTTCTTGATCATAGTAGCCATGAGTTGCAAAATGGATTATTGTGGCTTCAGGCATCAATTCTTTAACTGATGTCTCGTTAGTTTTCTCATCCAATATTAATGTTGAGTTGGTAAAAAACTGTTGAATTAATTTGACTTCCTGTTCTGTACCCAAAATAGGTTGAAAATTTCCAACATTGCTATTCTTCAAGGCTATGCCTAAAAAACGATCTTCTGACTTTTCCATATACCCTTCCTTATACAGAGCAGCAGAAACTGAGTAATGGATAAACTGTTTTTCTACTAAATAGTTGCCATTATATAAGGCTGCAAAGGGGACATAATGCAAACATTGGTTTGGGACGATACAGACTTTTTGACCAGGCAAAATATCTTTTTCAATAGGTCTCCATAATAGATTATATAAAGTATTTAGATGAGTCTGCACAAGTTCTTCTGGTTGACTAATTGAATTTCTAAATAAAGTCACTTTATCATTCAAGACGGATTCGCTGGTTTCTTCAATCCTTGTAACAAATGAATCTCTAGTTATCACGTCAATTCTCAAATTATTCCCGACAAACTTATATGTAACAATCACGTTGTTTTCTTTTATTCTGTTCTGAACTTCGCGTAAATCCAAAGTTCTTGCTGTTATCAATTGAAAGTATTTTGATTTGGAGAGTTTCAGTTCGTCGATTAGTTTGTCATATTCTGCTTGTTTCTCCTTCAACTTTTTATTAAGTACGGGATAAATTGCTCTGGTTGAATCATCGACAGTAGATTCTTGTTGCATACTCTTATATAAGAATGATATTTCTGTATTCAATTTTTGCTCTCGTTTAATCAATACAGAATCTGCTGATTGCGATTTACCAATCTTTTGCCCTGCAATCAGATCAAGGAAGCTTCTTGCCCGGGCCTTTTCTGAAAATGACCAGGCTTCTTCATCTTTTCCGGTTTTTTGAAGGATTTGAATGAGTTGATCATATACCACAATCTTATCGCTGAAATATGAATCGCGAAACTCTTCAATGACAACTGTGCCTCTCAATCTCTCGATTATATCAATGGCATTTTTATAACTTGTAGTAGCTAAGCTATCTATTTTAAGATTTTCATAAGCTTTGCCCATTGCAAAAAACATTTGCCATTTCAATTCCAAATCTTGGGTTGTTTTAGAGATGAGTTTAAGATTTTCCAATGCTCCCTCAGACTTGTCGTGATCGTTCAAAAAGTCACTCACTTTAATTAAAGCATTGTTATAGTGTTCTTTATTATCAAAGGATTCAAACAAAGCTAAAGATTGGTTGTAATAATACATGGCACTGTCAGGATATGAATCCCGAAGTAAATCTCCTAGTTTAAGTGAAGTAATGGCCGCACCGTATTTGATTTTATTCTTCAAATAAGACTGACTAGCATCTTTCAAATATCCTGTTCTGTAATCTATAGCAGGAGACAAATTCGAATGGTCTATTTCGCTATTTAGTTTCTTTGCTTGTATATAATAGCTTTTTGCCTTCTCACCCTGACCTAAAGCTTTATAAGCATCACCAACCCGGATGGTTGACCAAATAATCTGAGGAAGAATTTTAGAACTATCAGCTTGAGCCAATGCCGTAAGTCGATAACGCAATGCCTCTTCATATTTATTCTCCTTTTCCGAAATATCACTTTTTGCATTATACTGCTCAAAAGTGAACAGTTTCAGTTTATTGTAATAATTTATTGATTTATTTACATTCCTTTCTGCCTCTTTATAGCTGCCTTCTTCAATTTGCAGCAATGCAAAATGATTCAATGCTTGTGCTAAACCAGATTCGTCTCGTATTTCGCGGAAAAGGTCCAAAGACTTAGAAACATATTCATTACTCGAAGTAAAATCGCCTAAAGTTGCATGAATTTGAGATAGCGACAAGTAGGTATTTGCAAGGGTTTGCAATTTATCCTCCTTAATACTTTTACCAAAGCGCTCAGTAAGACCGATTGCCCTTTCCAGGTGAAACATTGCTTTCTCATAATCGTTGGAATAAGCATAAGCCATACCTAGCAACCGAATATCTTCTGCATAGGCCAATCTATTATTCTCAATGGAATCAAGCTTAAGAGCCTCTTTCAAATGATCGATGGTTATCATATATTTGCCAATTGTGCTGTAAGCGTACGCAATCTTCCGATTTACATTGGCTTCAGTCTCAAAATTTCGATATTTACCCAAGGTTTTACTTTGATCAAGATAGTTTTGATAATGGATGATTGCATTTTCATAGTTATGACCATTGCAGTACTCATCCCCTTTTTGTAGTTCTTTTATAAAAGAGTTTTGAGAATTGCCAATCTTAAAAAATACAAGCAAAGAAATAAGGAAAACTATTCTTGTCAATATTTTCATCATCTACCATGTATATGCAATTGAAAAGAGCAAACTCATATTTGAAGGATAACCTTCACTCGCGGCGATAGGAAATTTTATATTCTCAGAAAACCTGAATCGCTTTACCTGTTGATTCACGAGTACTCCTGTATATAAATTATAAATATTTTTGTTTTTAAACAGGGCCTCCTTACTAACCATGCTCGGGATATAGTCTAAACTCC
>JBBQXI010000162.1:0-8449 GCA_038209805.1 Bacteroidales bacterium
TAGTTCGTTTTCATTATCAATAGGTTGGCTAAATTCGATAGCTATTTTATAGTCGTTTTTCCGTTCAATAAGTTCAGCTCTTGTTTCCCATAGAATTTCATCAATTCGCAGCGGGAGCAACGCTATTGCTGAAATATCGGAACTTGCTTTTGCCAGATCGAGCAACCCGTTCGAAAGTGCATTCAGGTTCTTAATGTCTTCAAGTACCGATTCCAAAATGGTTGCATATTCCACTTGCGTCCTTGGTTTCATCAACGAAACTTCTATTTGTCCGGTAATCGAAGTCAGCGGGGTGCGCAACTCGTGCGAGGCATTTGAAACAAAACTCCGTTGCATTTCAAAAGCCGATTCCAGCCGTTCAAGCATTTGGTTAAATTTAATCGCGAGCTGAGCTATTTCATCCGTTCCATTCCCTTCGTTTACCCGCATATTTAAGCTGGAAATGGTAATTTTATCGACCTGTTTTACCACATCCGACATGGGTTTAAGAGCTTTTATCCCATAAATCCGGCCAAAGAAAACCGTTGACCCAATGCTGATGAAAAAGCCAACCAATATGATCCAAATGAGATTGTGCAGTTTTATTATTCCGTATTTGTCGTATGCCGAGGCGATTACCACATAGTGATCGGAATTGAGATTAAAAATCAGACCAACAGCTTCATTTTTACCTTCGTGGTAGCGAATGCTTTTTAATTGTCGTATTTTATCAAGAAATGGTTTTGAGATTTGGATGGAATCATTGTCCATGCTATTATAAATCTGACGATCCTGATCGTCATAAATCATTACTTTTTCGCTATGAAGGGCATTTAGTGTATTTTTATCGATAATTTTAAGCAGTTCATAATCTACCTCTTTAACTTCTATCAGCAGTTTTGCCGTTGTTAATGCCTTCTTTTCCAATCGGGTATAAAACTCAGCTTCGCGATAACTGGCTGAAAAATAGTAGATAATAAAAGAAAATAGGATTAGAATAAACGAAACGATGTAGGTAAACTGGATGGTTAGTCGTGAGCGTATATAGAGTTTCATTCGTTCAATCTTTTAAAATGTAGCCAACACCTGTTTGTGTATGAATAAGTTTCTGTGAGAAATCCTTATCCATCTTTTTTCGGAGAAAATTCACATAAACATCAATAATATTGGTTCCGGTATCGAAATTAATGTCCCAAACATTCTCTGCAATATCCATTCTGGAAACGACCTTTCCCTTGTTGCGGAGCAAGTACACCAACAATGCAAATTCTTTTTGGGTGAGGTCAATCTTTTTCCCATTTCGCGTCACTTCATAAGTGTTAAGGTTCACGTTAAGATCGAGAAGTGTCAGTATATTTCCGCCGGTTTCGGCCATCGAAGTTCTTTTTAAAAGCGCGCGAATACGTGCAAGTAGTTCGCGGAATTCAAAGGGTTTTACAAGGTAATCGTCAGCCCCGGAATCAAATCCCAAGAGTTTATCCTCTGTGGTTCCCAATGCGGTAAGCATTAATATGGGTATTTTCTGGTCACTACTCCTGATCTCTTTGCACAGTTCGATTCCATTTTTGTACGGAAGATTAAGATCGAGAATAATCAAGTCATAGTCACCGGCATCAAACATTCGTTTACCCATCAAACCGTCAGAAGCAATTTCACAGGAGAACTCATTCTCCTCAAGCCCGCGTTTGACAAATGAAGCAACCTTTGGCTCGTCCTCTACAACTAGTATTTTGGCATTCAGTTGATTCATAGCTGGTTTTATGTCATTTCCTTTAATTCAAAACTACAATGCAAATTGGCGCGACCTCAATGCTTCAGAATTATTAATTTTAATTTTAACCATTCTTTAATTTATGGTCTTGCTTGCTAAGGTAATTTTGAATCAGTTACAAATTACAATAAAATATCATATCATGGAAGAAAAAGAAAAGAATCAGTTCTGGAATAAATTTGGTTTTTTGGTTCTAATTGGCGGTGTCGCTGTTATCTTTTTTATACTAAAGCTTATCGGGTTCCCAGAGATTTTATACACTTAATAAAATCATTTCTGCTCACAACCTGTTATTAAAGGCAATGATCTCGATGTACTAAAAATTTTTAGCAGATTCCCCTGATCAAAATTGAATATTTTAAGTTTGAGGAGATACCGTGAATGCTATGCATGATAATTTAATTCAGGTTATGATAAAAAATCAAGACAAGATATTATTCGAACCGAGAAAATATAATACAGTTGAGATCTGGAAAAATGTTACTGTAGATCAATGGAATGATGCAAGTTGGCAAATTAAAAACTCAATAAGAAGTATTCTTGTCATTCTGAAAAATAACTTTTAAAATCATCAATTAATATTAACTTCTATGTTTTACCTAATCCTTCTGATATTCGTACTTGGCTATGTGGCAATAGCACTCGAGCATCCCTTAAAAGTTGATAAAGCCGCAACGGCACTGATTATTGGAGTCCTGACCTGGACAGTTTATATTTTAAATGTTGATAGCATACTGAGTCTGGGTTATAGTCCTTCGTGGGCAGAATTTGGAATTCAGGTTAAAAATATTTTGGATCACATAAAACCATCTCTTTCCGAAACACAATGGTTAGATTCCGGATGGTCGGATAAAATTAGTGTTTTTACTACACCTTATCATTTTGTTATTGAAGAACTTGAACATCATCTGATTGAAATTTCAGAGATTTTGTTCTTTCTTCTTGGAGCAATGACTATTGTTGAAATAGTAGACCAACATGAAGGATTTCGGGTTATAACCGATAAGATTACTACAACAAATAAAGTTAAATTGCTTTGGATTATTGCTGTTCTAACGTTTTTCATGTCGGCAGTATTGGATAACCTAACCACTACCATTGTAATGGTGGCATTGCTTAAAAAGTTAATTGCTGACCAGAAAACCCGTTGGTTTTATGTCTCGATGGTTGTTCTCGCTGCAAACTCCGGAGGCGCCTGGTCGCCCATCGGCGATGTAACTACAATCATGCTTTGGATTGGAGGCCAGATAACGGCGATGTCGATTATTGCCAGAGTGATTTTACCAAGTATCGTGAGTATTGTAGTTCCTCTGACAATTGTTTCATTTTGGATGAAAGGAGTGGTTGAGCGTCCGCATACAAAGAAGAATGAAGTCTCAGTTACACCACATCATGAACGAATAATTGTTTTCTTTGCCGGAGTTGGCGCCTTGCTTTTTGTGCCAATCTTTAAAACTGTTACCCATTTACCTCCTTACATGGGAATGTTGCTTGGCTTGGGTTTACTGTGGATGCTTACTGAAAATATTCATCGTTCGAAACCACACGAAGTTAGTAGTAAACTGAAAGTTTATAATATTTTACGGAAAGTAGATACCCCAACAGTATTATTTTTTCTTGGTATTTTATCGGCAGTAGCTTGCTTGCAATCTGCTGGTCACTTGAATATCATGTCGGGTTGGCTCAACGATCACTTGGGCAACGTTTATCTTATCAATTCTGCCATTGGTATTTTATCGTCGGTAGTTGACAATGTGCCATTAGTTGCCGGATCGATGGGGATGTACGATATTGCACTTCCCGGAGCAACTGGTTACGAAGCATTTTTCGTTCAGGATGGAACTTTTTGGGAATTACTTGCTTATTGTGCCGGAACAGGTGGAAGTATTCTGATTATCGGTTCTGCGGCCGGTGTTGCAGCTATGGGAATCGAAAAAATTGATTTTATCTGGTATCTGAAAAAGATCAGTTTGCTAGCTCTAATTGGTTATCTTTCAGGTATAGCAACTTTTTATTTGTTGTTTGCATAAACTGACTCCACCATGTATGATTTTTGTGATTTTATTTGTACTTAACCAAACTAATAATTTCTGTTAGTTTGGTTAAGTACATTTATTTTACTCCCTTTTGCTTCAATATTTTTACCAATTCTTCTTCAGGGAAATAACCCACATGCCGGGAGAACTCTTTGCCATTTTCATCTAAAAACACCTGGGTTGGGATAGATTCAATGCCGTATTGAGCAGCAAAGGGTTTTCCTTCAGTTGTCCACACATCGTGAAAGACCACTTTTACTTGTTTGCCATATTTCTTTTCAATCGATTTCATAACGGGTTGCATCTTCTGGCAAGGGATGCAGCGTACTGAACCAAGCTCAATAAATGTCACTTTGTATTTCACCTCGTTCTTCTGCATTTCTTCGATTGTTTTGTTTTGAGCATCGCCAGAACTCAAAGTACCAACCAATAAAATGACTAGTATTGATAGTTGTCTAAAGTATTTTGATCTCATTTTATAATCGTTTTAGATTTTTAAAATCGGTAACAGTAAAACTATTTTTCGATGGTGCCGCTGATGAGTGGGTATCATTGGCGTCTGATTTTGTTCCGGAATTACAGCCACATCCGCCAAACGACAGATTGCTTTCAAAAGGTAATCCTTTCGCTTTCCAAATCATTAATCCACCGTCAAGATTGGCAACACTCGGATAGCCGTGCATAAGGAGCAAATTGGTAACCTTAACGCTCCGAACACCGCCCGGACAGGCGACAATAATATTTTGGTCTTTGGCGATATAGGGCAAGCGATCCGTAATCACCGACATCGGGTGATTTATAACGCGATCAAGTGGAATTGTTTCCAGCTTAACTTCGTTCATTTCGCGTACATCGAGCATTACTGCTTCACCGTTTTTTATTGCTTCCAGTGCATCCGAAGGATTGATATGCTTAACTCCTTCAATATGAAAATCCTGAAAGACGGGCTTGTCTGTTGTTTTCATGTTGTCAAAAAATATAATTAAACAAATATCCTACGATTATTATTCCAATCCCCACAACGCCAATAAAGGTAAATATTAGCGGGAGTTTCAGTACTTTTCTCAAGATAACCATTTCTGGCAATGAAAGACCGATCACCGACATCATAAAAGCTAATGCTGTTCCAAGCGAAGCACCTTTCTCAATTAGTACCGATACAATTGGAACAATTCCAGCGGCATTTGAGTAGAGTGGGATACCAATTAAAATCGAAAGAGGGATAGAGTACCAGGCTGATTTTCCCATCAGCGCGGCCATAAAATCTTCAGGAACATATCCATGAGCGCCGGCGCCTACAAGAATTCCCAATGCCACATAAATCCACACTTTGCCGACAATTTCTTTCACGGCATCGTATCCGAGTTTGATTCTTTTCACAAAGCTGAGTTTCTCTTCTTCAGAATCGCTAGCGCCCATGTGGGTTTCATACACCCATGGTTCTACCCATTTTTCAAGCTTCAGCAGACCAATCACCCAGCCAGCCAGAATGGCGATGACTAATCCGGTTCCAACATAAATGGCGGCAACATGCCAGCCAAACATGCCATATAAAAGGATAATGGCTACCTCATTGATCATTGGTGCAGCTATAAGGAAAGAAAACGTGACACCGAGCGGAACACCTGATTCAACAAAGCCTAAAAACAGCGGGATGGCTGAACACGAGCAAAATGGAGTAATAATTCCAAGCGTTGCGGCCATCACGTTGCCGGTAAATGTTTTTTTACCTTCAAGCGCTTTTCGTGTTCGTTCGGGAGTAAAGAAAGTCCGGATGATTCCGACAAAGAAAATTATGAGTGTAAGCAAAAGCATCACTTTGGGGAACTCGAAAATGAAGAACCGCATTGCTTCAGTAAGATGCGCTCCTTTTGGCATTCCCAAAGCCGTATCAATAACCCAATCGGTCATTGGCTGAAGGTTGTGATAGATCAGGACCCAGATTGGTAAAATGGCAAGTGGTATCCAGATCGTATTTTTTATATTTTTCATTTTTATGGAATAAATTTGTTCGTAAAACAACGAACAATATTCTCAAATTTTTTTTTACGTAAACTTGTTTTAATGAACTTCGAGCCATCGTTATTAAGTATCCGGTTAATGTCACCCGAACAACATGTTACCGAAGGGTTCATCTCTTTGCATTGATTTCCAGTACAAGCGCCCGTACTTTGCTGAATATCAGAAAGTGTAATTGCACCAAGCTTCATCGCTCTTTCAATCGGGCTTTGGGTTACCTGCTTGCAATAGCATATCATTTTATTATCATCGACTATCACTTGTAAACCATTAAAGTCTGAATTTTTCATAGTAATCTGGTTATTAAGTAATATACTCCAACACCTATAAACAAAACAGCTACTACTCGACGAAACCAAATTTCGAAATTCCTCATCTTGTTATAAACTCCACCAATTGAACCAACCGAAAAGGCCAGTATCCATGCAAAAATGATTACCGGAATACCAGTTGCCAGTGCAAAAACCAATGGAAGATATAGTCCTGATGCGCTTGCAACGGTCATTGGCACAAGCATGCCGAAATAAAGAACACCGCTGTAAGGGCAGAATGCCAGTGCGAAAATCATTCCTAGCAAAATGGCATCAAAATAACCCCATTGGGTTTTTGTTTCCATTTTAGCGGTCAGACTGCTTATTCCCGGAAACTTGATTTTAATTACATCAAGCATAAATAAACCGATGATAATCAGTAATGGACCTACAATTCTTTCGCCGTAAAGCTGAAAAAAGCCTGAAAATTTAAACTGATCGGCGCCAAAAAAAATGATAAGAGCAATGGCGGTATACGATATTGCCCGACCAAGCGTATAAAGCAATCCGTTAACGAAAACCCGGTTGCGGTTTTCGATGTCCTTGCTGATAAAACCTACCGCCGTTATGTTGGTGGCTAGCGGACAAGGACTGATTGCAGTCATTAATCCAAGCACCATTGCCGATAGCCAGGACATGGTGCTGTTTTCCAGAATATTGGTCAGAAATTCCATCGTTTATAAATCCAACAATGGGTCAACTTTTGCTTTGATGATTGATCTTAATTTTGCTGGTTTGGTTACGGCATACAAAAACCCTTCGTTGGTCAGGTTTATTTTCTGATCGCCTTTCACAATCAACAGTGTTTGTCCTGAAACATGTAATTTTTCGGCAATCGGTTTGGCGGCATCATCTTCCAGATTTAAAGCTCTAAAAGTAACCTGATCTCCATAAAGGCTTACCAAATCAGCCTTTGCTTCAGCTTCTACAGTTTTGCATGTTGTACAGCGCGCAGTATTATGAAAATAGTAGGCTTCTACCTTATTTTCGGATGTTGCTGTTTCCTTTTTTGCTGTTTGAGCATTGCAAAAAAAGTTGCTCACGATCATCAGTGCTAAACTTAAAAAAATAATTTTTTTCATGCTGAATGTTTTATCGGGTTAAAACTTGCTTGATTTCGTCAGAAGAAGGCACACGCCCTTTAATTTCTACCTTTCCGTTTACCACGAGAGCCGGAGTAGACATCACCCCGTATTTCATGATTTCCACAATATCTTCCACTTTGGTGACAGTAGCTTCAATGCTATTTTGTTCTACAACATCGCGGGTCAATTTTTCAAGTGTTTTACATTTGGGGCATCCAGTGCCTAAGATTTTGATTTCCATGATTTTATTTAATTTTATTGACATTTTTGTATGGGTTCTTCACTGTCTATTTTTAAAAATTTCCGGAATAAATCCTGCGCTTCTTTCCAGTTTTCCCGATTCAGGCAATACTTAACGCGTGGGGCTTCAATTTCACCTTGAATAAGTCCTGCATCTTTCAATTCTTTCAGATGTTGCGAAAGCGTCGATTTGACAATCGGAAGGTCTTCGGTTAGGTCGCCACTGTAGCAACATGATTGTTTTGAAAGCAATTCAAGTACATACATCCGGATGGGATGTCCCATTGCTTTGGCATAGCGGGCGGCCTTTTGCTGATCTTCTGTAATTATTTTTTTCTGCATTGTTCGTAGTTCGTAAAATAACGAACAAAGTAAAGCTTATTATTTCAATTGAGCAACCATTGGGTGAGAAAAAAGAAAGAGATGGATCGTCCGATTATTTCCGAAAGCATATAACACAAATGACGTTTATATAAATTATTGGATGGAAAATACAATGTGTTAAAACTATAAAACAGAATCTGTTCGGAAGAGGAATACATAAAATTTTCATTATACAAACTAAAACCATATTTAGAAATCAATTGAGTCCGGGTTTATAATAATTGAAATTCTTTAGAATTAATATTACATTTGATAAATGCTTGCTATTATGAAAGCCGCTTAAGCTTTAATTATTGCCAGAAGTAAAGGCCATAAACCAGATATAATCTCAAAATAATGAATCGAATATTAGTAACCGGTGGTGCGGGTTTTGTTGGATCACACCTTTGCGAAAGATTACTGAATGAAGGAAATGAAGTGGTTTGCATGGACAATTACTTTACTGGCAAAAAGCAAAAAATCGTTCATTTAATTGATAATCCATATTTCGAACTTATCAGGCATGATGTTACAATGCCTTATTTTATTGAGGTTGATCAAATTTATAATCTGGCATGCCCGGCATCTCCGGTTCATTACCAGTACAACCCCATAAAAACAATTAAAACCTCAGTGATGGGGGCT
>JBBQXI010000163.1:0-8291 GCA_038209805.1 Bacteroidales bacterium
GGAAAGTGAACCTCTGGTTGTTCCTTTTACTACAACCGATACCCCAGGAATCGATGCTCCGGAGGCATCTTTTATAGACCCCTTTATCGATTTTTCCTGCTGAATGCTATTGAATTCTTTCGATTTTATATTCGAAATCACAACAGTTTTATCGATCACGCTGTATTTCAATACAGAAGGGTCGACTAGTTTTTGAAGCACTTCTTCAACCGTGGCATTGCTGATTTTTAAATCGACTTTTGCATTGGTATTAAAGTCATCGTTACTGTAGAAAAACTCAAACTCGCTCTGACTCTTAATGTCTTCAAGAATCTGTTTGATCGAAGTGTCTTTGTACTTAAAATTGAACCGGGTATTTTGCGAATAGGAGTTGGCATGTACACCAAACACTGCCAACAAAAAACAAAATAGAGTTAATCGCATAAAAAATAGAATTTTAAACACACCGGATCTCTTCCGAACCGGCGGATGAACCATTTTTTTCATAAATTTGCATTAGTAGGTTAAACACTGAGTGCTTTTATCCTGAACAGAGTGAAGCACTTTATTAACTATCAATTCCGGGTTTTGTGTCCAGCAAATCCCGGTTTTTCATTTTATTCCGTAATAATAATTTTATCCTTTTCTTTTATGAATTTTACTTTGTTTGTTAACTGTATGATTCTCAGTGAATAGTCAAGTGAGTTGTCTTTGTTAATGACTCCAGTGAATTTGTATGATTTGATGTCTGGTTTTTCGAAGACAAATTCGATGTCGTACCAACGCTCAAGTCTGAGCGACAAGTCTTCCAATGATTCGTTGTCGAAGTAAATTTTTCCTCCAATCCACGAAGAATAGTTAGATGCATCAACTTGATCCATTGTTATCTTACCTGTTTGTTTGTTCTCGATGAGGCGATCGTTAGGCTTAAGAAATAAATTTTCTCCTTTGTCAATGAATTCAATCTTTCCTTCAAGCAAAACGACTTCTTTTTCAGCGTGGTAGTTTTTGGCATTGAAAGTCGTTCCATGAACTTTTATTTTTGAATCTCCCATCTCCACAAAAAACGGATTATTCCGATCCTTTTTCACTTCAAATAAAGCTTCACCTTCAAGTTTTACGACCCGATTCGAAACTCCAAAACGATTGGAGTATTTTAATGTCGAACCTGAGTTTAGCCAAACGGTAGTTCCGTCAAACAAAGTCAGGCTGGTAATTTGCCCTCTTGGCGAATTTATTGAAGCAAATACTTCTGTTCCGGACGAACCGTTTTTATTCAGGAAGTAATAGTTAAAAACCGTGCTCAGCAATGCTGCTGCAAAAAATACAGCGGCATAACTCCATATTCTTTGCCAATCGATTGTTCGTTTGGGCGAAATTCTTGGCTGAATCTTTTTCCATGCGTCATTTTCATGACTTAACTTTTCCAGGTGTGCAACCTGTTCTTTCAGATCAAAAACTTTTTTTACCGCTATAAAATCCTGATCATCATCTGTAATTTCAGATGTTTCATGCCTCTGCTCATTTTCTTCATCGTGAAGGATAGACGCAATTAGCTCAAATTTATGTGGATCGTTGTTTTTCATTGATAAAAGTATGACACGGTTTTTTTGAAAAGGGTGAAAAGAAAATGATTTTTCTTTATTTTTTTTCTTGAAATAAATATAAGAATGTAGTAAACAGAACGTTGAGTTTTATCCGGAGTTGTTTGTAGGCAATACCCATTTGGGTTTTTACTGTATTTTTTGAAATCTGAAGGGTGTCGGCAATTTCCTGATAGGAATAGTTTTGTTCGTATGCCAGCCTGAAAACAGATTGGCAGCCTTGCGGTAATTCCTGAATGGCATTATAAACTCTGACAGCCAATTCTTCCTGATTATAGCTATTTGATGAGTCTTCTTCAGGAAGGTCGATAAATATTTCGGAGAGGGAAGTTGTTATGCTTTTGTTGCGCTGGACCAGATTGATGGCATGGTTTTTAACAGCTGTGAAAAAATAATTGCGGAGGTTGGTGCGAATCTGGAAGTTCTCTTTCTTATCCCAAAGAGTAATAAAAACATCCTGAACCAGATCTTCTGCCAAAGGATAATCCTTTACGTATTTTAAAGCAATCAGGCACGCAGTTTTGTAGTTCCTTCTGAAAAAATTACCAAACTCTGCTTCTGAGCTTAGATCGAGTGGTCATTGAAGGTGTCTTTTCATCCAGATGATTAGGTTTAATTAGGCCATGCAATTTTATCAAAACAAAAGTTCATAAACAAATGCTTCAATCATACAATTTTATGGAATCGATTAATAGAGGATGGTGATGAAAAGCATTTTATTTTCAAGCTTGAATGGGTATCATTTTTTCAGATTCAGAATTCAAAGGTTTCTGAACTATCTTCAAGAAGTACAAGTTCTTCACAGGATAATGATCCTTTACACGTGCAGCTTCCGGCTTTTACATCTTCAATTTCACCTCCCTTGATATTCAGAATAATACCTGAAAGTTCAAGTTTTAGCACAATCGAAAAATCGATATGTCCCAGTTGAATTTCATTGAAGCGAATTTCAATTTTCGGGTGATGTTCCGATACTATTGAATGGTTGATCAGAGGTACTGAAAAGCTTACTTCCGGATTTGTTTTTCCCTGATCGAAATACTGTTCCAATTGCTGGTATTTTCGCCATCCTCCAGCCAATATGTCCTTAAATCGAAGTTCAAGTAATTTCGGACATTTTTTCAGAACCTGACTTAGAACAGAATTCCACTCCATCATTGGTTCCTTTTTGCTGATTGAATTTCGGAGTTCACTGAATTTTTCGGATGTTTCAAAGGATGTGCGCAGCTTGGCGATTCTTTCACGATTTTGAAAGAAATAATTCATTGTTACGTCTTCGTATTTCATGTCAGTTGATTTTTATGATTTGAACTCCTTTGTCAGGCATAATTTTTAGCTGTATTCCTACTTCCGACAGTTCGGTTTTACGAATATTTATCGTTTGAATTCCTTTATCCTGAATGATTTTCAGTTTCAATTCAGGTTCTTTTTTCAATTCTCTTTTTTGTTTTTGCTTTCCTTTGCCTGCTTTCCTCCCTAGATATCCGCCTAACAAGAGAGCAACGACAATTCCTCCGCACCAATAGATCCAAGGAGGAATGTGAGAAGTTATTGGGATTGTAATTGGTTTTGCCATGGTTAATGTTACAGGACTTCCAATTTTTATTTTTTCCCCAGCTGGGGGGTATTGTCCAATTATTGTTCCTTCCGGTACATTGGAAGATTCTTCTATTATTTTATCAATTACTAATCCTGTTTTTTCAATAACCTCTCGTGCTTGTTCAAATGACATTTTTATAACATTTGGAACCGAAATTTCAGCATCATCTATTTTCCCGGAAACGGTTAAATTAACTGAAGTTCCCTGAACGACGGAAGTACCTGCTTGGGGATTCTGGAAAATAATTCGCCCACTTACATCACCAGATGGCTGCTCAATTAGGTTCCCAGGAATTAATTGGCTGGCTAATAAAATTTCCTTTGCTTCTTGGGTGGTTTTTCCAATAACTAGTGGAACACTTACAGGAAGTGGACCAGATGAAACATAAAGAGAGACTGATGTATTTAAAGCCACTACAGATTCTGCTTCGGGAACCTGTCGTATGACTATTCCCTCAGGCTGGTTGTCAGCGATTGTAAATGTTGTATTGTTCCTTAACCCGATAGCAATTAAACTTTGATTTGCAGTTACGACATCTTCGCCAATTACAGACGGAACAACAACTTTGGGGACTTGCGCCTTGATTTGACAGTACAATCCTCCAAATATTTCCCAAAAGAAAAAGAGTAAAATAAGTCGTTTCATGTCGATCAATATTATATTCCTTTATTCCTAAAAAATGCTATTGATCATCTTTCCTTCCTTCAAATATTCTTTCTGAATACCCTTCAGGAGGTCGGAATGACTGATGGTGTTTGACTTTTGCTCGATGGTTTTCAGGCAGGCATAATGAATGATGTTGACAATGTTGGCGCCATTGACTTCATATTTGCGTGAAATTTCTTCTAACTTAATGTCATCGTCTAATCGAACATTTTTCGGAATATTTTTCTGCCATAGAATGAGCCGTTCTTGCGCCGAAGGTATCTCGAATTCAATGATAGCATTGAAACGTCGGGTAAATGCAGCATCGATGTTGCTTTTCATATTCGAGGCTAGAATGACAAGCCCCGAATGCGATTCGATTCGTTGAAGCAAATAGGATACTTCCTGATTGGCATATTTGTCATGAGCATCGCGCACCCCGGTGCGTTTGCCAAACAGGGCGTCGGCTTCATCGAAGAATAAAATCCAATCTTTATTTTCGGCCCGGTCGAATAATTTCGACAAGTTTTTTTCGGTTTCGCCAATGTATTTCGAAATCACCAGCGAAAGGTCGATCCTGTAAACATCACGATTGGTATATTTCCCCAGAAGGCTTGCCGTGAGGGTTTTTCCTGTTCCGGGAGGACCAGCAAAGAGAATGCGGAATCCCGGTTTAATGCGGTTTTTCATGCCCCATTTGTTCATCAAAACCTCGTTGTGTTTTAGCCAGGTTTCAATTTCTGCAATCTGGGTTGTGGTTTTTTCATTCAGGATCAGGTCGCTCCATTCCAGATCGGTTTCGATCAATTGTGCCGGAAAATCGCTGCTCAGTCTGGGTTTTGAAATCGATCCGGTGGTAAATAAATCGACAAATTCATGCTCCATAATCAGGCGGCCACTCAGGCGGGGTTCACCAACCGGCACATCTTCAAGATACAAAACTCCCTTTCGGGCGAAAAGATGGTCTTCTGAAAACAGTTCTAAAAGTGTTGAACGCTTTTCAATGTTGCTCCCGGCCAAAACAAACAGAACCGTTTCGCCGGTAGGTAAAATGCCCCGGTGGTTTTTACCTTTTGCACCCCCAAATTCAGGAAAGTCGCCGCCATTGGGCAAGAAACTGAAAATAATGGAATTGTAAAACTCGGGTGAAACATGTGGCGCCAAAGCCAAAAGTAAGGTGATCACTTCATGATTTGAAAGTTTATTTTCCCGGATAAAACTGGTAACTTCCGATGAATTGGTTTCTACTGGTTGATACACCGGAATTTCTATTTCCGAACCTTTCAGCTCAATCTCAAGGCGCGACTTAAGTACAGTTTTCAGAAATTCAAATTCTCGTTGCTTGATCATGGCTGCTTTTTATCACTATCCGTGTGGAATAGGTTGAATGTTTGTATTAACAAGGATATCTATCTCAGCGAAAATTTTTAAGTCTCCTTCAGGAATACCGAATAAAACTATTTTTTGAATATGGCCCTCCCGGGGAATCTTCCAGGTAAAAGCACCCATAGCATTTGCAGACATAGATGCAGCAATAGGAAGTTTACTGCATTTCTTAAGAATGTCGCGAATTCCGAGAATTCCTTTTTCCGAAACTGAGGAAATGTAATTCCATTTTTCATCAGGATCGTTCAGGCAGTTATTTCCGGTATGCGATAAATAATATAAACTTCCATCGGCATATACTCTGGAAACTAAATGATTACCGAAGCTTGGCGGAATATAGGTCTTTTCAAAAAGTGGAGTTTCCTCCAGATGCTGTGGCTTTAACCCTTCGATATTTTTAATGAGTAGTGGCATAATATTTTCGTTGTGAAGTACCTAAAATTACGACTAAATATTGATTCTCCATGTTTTCGATGTCAATCGGTTCAAGGCATCGGCAAAAGTTGAATAATGCTCGGCTCCAACCACATTGCCGGTCGACATCATCCGGTTGTCATTACCTACGACAGCACCACCTGTTACGCCTGCATTTTTGGCCAGTTGATCATGCGATGCTAATGCGCCTGCCGGACGATTGTAGCCGTTTGCGGTTTCTGCATATTCGTCGCCAAGTCCAAATACATGACCCAATTCGTGTGCAAATACATTTTGTCCTCCGCGCCCCTGACGTGTCACCATAATGTCAACCCGACGATAATCGGCCGGATCGTGCAATGTTGGGTTTGCACCCAAATCTTCCTCGGCACTTGTGTCCGAGTCATTCGTTTGCGATGTGGTATAAACACCTGAATTAATGCTCGAACTATCAATTTTGGAATCGAGATAACTCTGTACCGAATTGATGCGGCTTTCAACCAGGGTATGGTTATAATCAGCCGATCCGGGAGCTGACGCATATCCATGCAAATCGATTTCTACACCACGTTCGGCGTTGTTCATTAAAATCGCCGGGTCGGAGAAGAACGTATCTAATTCCGCACGGGCGCCTTCAGATAACTGACTTTCGTTGTTCGCAAAATTGACACTTGTAAAATAGAATTTGGTTGTGGGATCATCTATCCGGTCACTTTCGAGCGACATGAAATTATTGAAGCCTTGAGGTGCAGAATTGCGGCTTCCCGGATCGTTGCCCAGATAAGACCGAACGCCCTGAATCATCCCTCCGGTAACAGTAGCTCCGGTTGTTGCATTGAATTCGGTAATAATTCGGGTAATGTTGGCCACATCGTCAGCCGATGGTTGCTTTACAATTTCAACCTGAAGGTGATCGCTTGACGATTCGTTTGTTTCAGTAAAAATACCCCACGGACCAGCCGGCTGAGTGTTGTGTACCGCCGCGCCTTCTGTAATATCCAGACTAATGTTTGGTGTAGCTGTTACATCTTCCCAACCAGTTTCCGAAACCTGAAGCGTCATTCCGGTATCCTGCCATAATGCATCTGCTGCGGCCAGGTTTTCCCTGAAGCGGATTAAATGAATTTGTTTCTGATCCTCTGTCCACTGAAAATAAGGTAAAATGCGAGCCTGAACTTCAGGAGGCAAGGCATTCATGATTGGAATAAATCCGGCGCTATTCATAAAGCTATTGGATGAGGAATAGCCGCCAGCGCCCCCGCTCAGGGTATCGGCAAAACGTACTTTCCCCCGAACTGTTACATTCAGAATACTTGTTGTCGGCGAATAACTTGCTTGAAAACCCGATCCTGAAGTCGCACTTTGGGTATAAGTAATAGGTCCGTAATTCCGGCTTCTGAACTCTCTTTTATCATTTGCCAGAGTTTCTTCCGGACTTAAAGTATCCCATGGCCACCGTTGAATAGCAGGTTTGCTAAGTTTAGAATTTGCTCCCTGCTGAATGGTATGTGTTAATTCGTGAGCCAGCAAATGTTTGCCTGATAAAGTTTCCGGACTGTATTTCCCGGAGTTAAAGAAAATATCGTTTCCGGTTGTGAATGCATGCGCCCCCAACCGATTGCTAAGCGTCGCGGCAGAATTGTCGGAATGTATTTTAACACTGCCAAAGTCAGCGCCAAACCGTTGTTCCATACCTGACCTGATTTCCGGATCAAGTTGAATCCCTCCTCCGGAAAGGGCTGCAATCTGATTTTCTGTCTCCGGCTCAGGAGTGATTGGACCTGCTTCAGATTTAGGCATAATTTCTTTGTCCTTTTCCTTTTCTTTCAGCATCACAGGTGTAATATTTTCGGCTAGTGGTTTCTCCTGTATAGTTTCACCCGAACGGCGTTGAACCAGCGAAGCATTGGATGAATCGAAAAAATGCGGACTTTCGGCGGGCGCCTGTCTCACCACCTGATCAGCCATGTGATCAGCCTCTGTTTCGAACGCATCGCCCGGTTCACTAACCACATATTTGGCCTGAATGGCGATAAATCCGCCACTGTTTTTGGTCGGAAAGTATGGATTAGTATTTTGTTTTTTTGCTTCCGGTTGATTTATTTTTGTCTTCATAGCATTACCATTCAGTGAATAATAGATTTGAAATCCACGGTAACTTAATCACAGCAATATTCCATGGCAGCCTTTCCAACAGAAGATCCTGTGCTTTGCGTTCCACAATCAGTTTGTATTTGTCGTCTTCCTGAAAGAGTTTCCCGTCGCGTTGAATAAACATTTGCCGCAAACCATCGGCTGAGGTATTTTTTAGGGCAGCCCAGTGTCTGACCACTTCAATCAGCAATTCGTCTGCTTCATTTTTAATCAGATCAGTGAGTAAGCTCTGTTTCTGAACCGACATTTTCAGTGGCACTCCGCAAAGAAACTTCTCGAATACCAGATTCCCTTCAAATGCATTTTCGTTTCCGGTTGCCAGAAAATGCAGCGAATGAACCGCCAGATCAAAGTTTTCGTGCACCATAATTCCTTGTTTTCCAATGATCCCGGTCGTTATAAAAAACTGTTTCAGAAAAGGGTGTAGCAAAACTAGACCGGCATTTTGAACCCAAATCTGGTTGCCCTCTTCGTCAAGGAACGATTCCGGTTTTGTCTCTTGAAAAAGA
>JBBQXI010000164.1:0-8262 GCA_038209805.1 Bacteroidales bacterium
GATGTGAATAAACTTGTGATGCAGGGAGTTCCTTTCCGTGATGCATATAAGCAGGTTGGAGCTGAGATTAATTCAGGAACTTATAAACCTTCGCGTGAAGTAAATCATACTCATGCCGGAAGTATTGGTAATTTGTGCCTCGATGAAATTGCTGAAAAAATGGTTTTAGTCGTTGAGGGATATGACTTTGAGCGAATAGAAAAGGCCTATTCTGAACTACTTGGCTAGTTTCGTGTTCTGTTAATTAATCGTTATTTTTTGAATTTTACAAATAATCAGCGTTAATGCTGATGTATATTGTAATTTGTTGAATAATTGAGGATTGAATGAGCCTATTTGTTCATTTTCAGAAGCAATGATGTCGTTTTGATATTTTTGCACTATTCTGAAAAATTGAATTTTCTATAAAAATCACTATTTTCGCTTTCAGTTTGTAAGGAAAATGATGAATTTGCTTATAATTTTTAGATTTTAGTGGATTGATTTGTTCAGAATGATTAATAATCTGAAGAACTGACCCCCATTCACGAAATCAAAACAACAAAAAATAAAGATGATGAACTTAGGATTGCCAAAAGCGCAGGGGTTGTACGATCCAGCCAATGAGCACGATAATTGCGGAATCGGTTTCGTGGCCAACATTAAAGGTCAGAAAACGCACGACATTATCGAGAGAGGATTAGAAGTACTTGAAAATATGGAACATCGCGGAGCCACCAGCGCTGATAATAAAACTGGTGACGGTGCAGGTATTTTAATGCAAATACCCGATCAATATATCAAGGAAGTGTTGAAGGTGGATATTCCTGCTTCGGGTAAGTTTGGAACGGGCTTGATTTTCTTACCGCAGGACAAAAAGGAAGCGGCAGCTTGTCAGGATATTTTGACTAAATACATTACTCAGGAAGGTTTAACATTGATTGAGTATCGCGATGTAGCGGTTGATAGTTCTGCCCCAGGAGAGATTGCAAAATTGACTGAACCTTATATTCGTCAGATTTTTGTGAAAGCCGATTTGGAACAGGATGCTCTGGAGCAGAAATTATATCTGGCACGTAAGCAGGCTGAAAAGGAAATCAGGAATTCGAATCTGAAATTCCGTCAGGCTTTTTATGTTCCAAGTTTGTCTACCAAAACGATAATATATAAGGGAATGCTTACCTCGGGACAGTTAAGAGAATATTTCAAAGATCTCTCGCATCCGAAATTTACCAGCGCCATCGCTTTGGTGCATTCACGTTTCAGTACAAACACTTTTCCAACTTGGGATTTGGCTCAGCCATTCCGCGTAATTGCACATAACGGCGAAATCAATACTGTGAAAGGTAACCGCATGTGGATGTCGGCCCGCGAATCGCTTTTGAAATCAGAAATTTTTGGCGAAGATTTGACAAAACTTTTCCCTGTTATCGAACCCAATAAATCCGATTCAGCTTCATTCGATAATACGCTCGAATTTCTTCACATGGCCGGACGCTCGGTGCCTCATGTGTTGTGTATGATGATTCCGGAATCTTTCAATTCAAAGAATCCAATTCCAGATAGTCTGAAGTCATTCTACGAATATCATTCAACCATCATGGAGCCATGGGATGGCCCTGCTTCGATGGTATTCTCTGATGGACGTTACATCGGTGGAACGCTTGACCGCAATGGTTTGCGTCCTTCAAGGTACATCATCACCAAAAATGATATGATTGTGATGGGTTCTGAAGTTGGTGTGCAAATTTTTGCTCCCGAAGATATTAAAGAAAAAGGCCGTTTACGTCCTGGAAAAATCCTGTTGGTTGATACTAAACTGGGAATTATTATTCCGGATAAAGAAGTAAAAGCTCAGTTGAGTTCCCGCAATCCATATGGAAATTGGTTGAAAGAAAATCGTTTGCAGATGGAAGATATTGAAGTTAAACAACGCGTGTCTTCATCCATGGGTGATCAATTCTCTGCATTTTCGAAAGTATTTGGCTATTCGAAAGAAGACATGGAAATGATTCTGAAACCAATGGCTGTGACCGGCGACGAACCAACCAGCTCGATGGGTAACGATACTCCGCTGGCTTGTTTTTCGGAGCAACCACAGCGTTTTTTTAGCTATTTCCGTCAGGTTTTTGCGCAGGTAACCAATCCGCCAATCGACTCAATCCGCGAAGGTCTGGTGATGTCGCTAACCAATTACATCGGTTCGCTGCATACCAATATTCTGGACGAATCGCCTGTTCATGCCAAACTGATTAAATTCGACGATCCGATAATTACCAATACCGACCTTGGAAAAATCAAGGACATAAAACACGAGCAATTAACGCATGCCACCATCCCAATGGTATTCCCGGTAAAAGATGGTGTCGAAGGATTTAAAAAAGCATTTGATGGTTTATTGAAACTGGCAGAACAAGCGGTTGATGACCAAAAGAATTTTATCATTTTATCTGACCGTCAGGTTTCTGCAGAATTTGCTCCAATTCCATCGTTGTTGGCAGTTGCAGCAGTTCACCATCACCTGATTCAGACTCAAAAGAGGATGCAGATCGGTATTATTGTTGAAACTGGCGAAGCCCGTGAAATTTCGCACTTTGCCATGCTGTTTGGTTACGGAGCTAGTTCCGTAAACCCATACTTGGCTTTTGCTGCTATCGACGATATGGTAAAGAGTGGTGAGATTAACATGGATTACGCGAAAGCCCGTTATAACTATATTAAATCCATCAATAAAGGCTTGTTGAAAATCCTGTCAAAAATGGGAATTTCAACCCTGCGCAGTTATCATGGCTGCCAATTGTTCGAATCATTGGGCGTTTCGAATGAAATTATTACCAAATATTTCACCGGAACAGCTTCTAAATTTAGCGGAATAGGGCTCGAAGAAATTTGTCAGGAATCGCTAATGTTCCACAAGGAAGCTTTTGGAAAGAAGAAACACCTGATTAACGACCGGTTTGAAACAAAAGGAACATACCATTACCGTAAATATGGCGAACATCATGCCTGGAATCCTGAAACTATAGGTTTGTTGCAGTGGGCTACCCGCACCAACGATTACAACATGTTTAAGGAATTCAGCAAAAAGGTAAATTCAGAAAATTCTAAACCAACCTTTATTCGTGGATGCCTGAATTACAAACGTAACCCGATTGATATTTCGCTGGTTGAACCTGTTGAAAGTATCATGAAACGTTTCGTAACTGGTGCCATGTCGTACGGTTCTATTAGCAAGGAAGCTCACGAAGCTCTTGCTGTAGCTATGAATTCTATCGGTGGACGAAGTAATACCGGCGAGGGTGGTGAAGATGCCGAACGTTTTGGTACCAACAAACGAAGTTCAATTAAGCAGGTTGCATCTGGTCGTTTCGGGGTAACCAACAATTACCTGATGAATGCCGACGAATTGCAGATTAAAATCGCCCAGGGCGCAAAACCTGGAGAAGGCGGTCAGTTGCCAGGGTTCAAAATCAATACGATTATTGCCAAACTGCGTAATTCAACTCCAGGTATCACCCTGATTTCGCCACCGCCTCACCACGATATTTATTCGATTGAGGATTTGGCTCAGTTGATTTACGACCTGAAAGTAACCAATCCACGCGCAAAAGTTTCGGTGAAACTGGTTGCCGAAAATGGGGTGGGTACTATTGCTGCCGGTGTGGCTAAAGCATTCTCCGACCTGATTATCATTGCAGGTTGCGAAGGTGGTACAGGTGCAAGTCCGGCCAGTTCAATCAAATTTGCAGGTTTGCCTGCCGAATTGGGAATTGCCGAAACTCAGCAGACACTGGTGATGAACAACCTTCGTTGTCGTGTGAAACTACAGGTTGATGGTCAGTTAAAAACCGGTCGCGATGTTGTGATTATGGGATGTTTGGGAGGTGAAGAATTCGGTTTCTCAACTTCGGCATTGATCACACTCGGTTGTATCATGATGCGTAAATGCCACTTGAATACATGTCCGGCTGGTATTGCCACTCAGGATGAAACTTTACGCAAACGCTTTATCGGTCGTTCAGAATTTGTAGTTAATTTCTTCCGCTTTATAGCAACTGAAGTTCGTGAGATTCTGGCTGAAATGGGCTTCACAACTTTTGATGATATCGTAGGTCGCGCCGATCTATTGGAACAAAATCGTGAAGTTGGAAACTGGAAAATGAGAAAAATGGACTTCTCACGCATCATTCATATGCCTGAAGAAGCAAAAAAATACGATATTAGGAATACCAACCCGAACATTAAATCGGTTGATGAGCATATGGGTCATGCCTTAATCCGCGATGCCAATAAGGCCATCAAGAGCAAGGAGAAAGTATGGCTTTCATATAACATTACCAATGTCGACCGTACTGTAGGTGCCATGTTATCTGGTGAAATCTCACGTCGGTATGGCGAAGACGGTTTGCCAAACAACACCATCATGGCGAATTTTAACGGAACTGCCGGACAAAGCTTTGGCGCATTTCTGGTAAAAGGTATAAGCTTCAGACTTGAAGGTGATTCGAACGATTACATTGGTAAGGGACTTTCAGGAGGGCGCATCATTGTGGTGCCACCAGTTGGTTCAACATTTAAACCTGAAGAAAATATAATCATCGGAAATACTTCGTTCTACGGGGCAACTTCCGGAGAAGCATATATTCGTGGTGTAGCCGGAGAACGTTTCTGTGTGCGTAATTCAGGAGCCAAAGCGGTAATTGAAGGTAGTGGCGACCACTGTTGCGAATACATGACTGGCGGACGTGTGGTTGTTCTTGGAACTACCGGGCGTAATTTCGCGGCAGGTATGAGCGGTGGAATTGCTTATGTCCTCGACACCGAAGGTAATTTCGAATATTTCTGCAACAAAGGTCTGGTTGAACTCGGGCCGGTTGAAGACAAAGCCGATATTATTGAATTACAGGATATGATTAACAAGCACCTGTTGTATACACAAAGTACAATGGCTACTAAGATTCTGACTAACTGGGACGAATACCTGCCTAAATTTGTGAAGGTTATTCCGTTCGAGTATAAGAAAGTGCTGGAAGAATTGAAACTGCGCGAATTGGAGGCAAAACTACAATTGAGCGAAGACAATCCAACCCGTCACGAGTAATAAAAAGTTCGAAATTCGGAGTGCCTATAGTTCGAAGTTAAAACTTAAGGCTCTTCACATTTAAAAGATTTAAAAAATAGAAATAGTTTCGGGTTAAAACTTTAGGCACTTTGAACTTTAGGCACTCGACACTTTAAAAAATAAATTACCATGGGAAATCTAAAAGGTTTCATGACAATAGGACGGAAAGATGCAGGTTACCGTCCGATTAATGACAGAATTTACGACTACGGTGAAGTTGAACAAACACTGGACGATAAAGACCGCATTGATCAGGCTGCGCGTTGTATGGATTGTGGTGTTCCATTTTGCCATTGGGGTTGCCCTGTAGGCAGCAAAATTCCGGAATGGCAGGATTTAATCTACAAAAAGGACTGGAAAGGCGCTTACGATATTTTGCATTCAACCAACAGCTTTCCGGAGTTTACCGGACGTGTTTGCCCTGCTCCATGCGAGAAGTCGTGTGTGCTGGCTATTCACAACGAAGCGGTTACCATACGCGAAAACGAGGCTTCAACTGTTGAGCATGCCTTTAATTTAGGTTTTGTTCAGCCACGTATTCCTGAAGTTCGCACCGGTAAAAAAGTTGCTGTTGTGGGTTCAGGTCCAGCTGGTCTTTCTACTGCCGATTTACTGAATCAGGCTGGCCATACCGTAACTGTATTTGAGAAAAACAGTGCCATTGGAGGTCTGCTTCGTTTTGGTATTCCTGATTTCAAACTAAGCAAAACTGTAATTGATCGTCGTCTGGAAATCTTCCTTGATGAAGGTCTTATTTTCAAACCGAATGTTGCAGTTGGCAAAGATATTACTGGCGATGAATTATTGGCAGAATTTGACGCAGTAGTTTTAGCCAATGGAGCGGAACAAGCACGTGATTTACCTGTTGAAGGTCGTGATTTGAAGGGCGCTTATTTTGCAATGGAATTCCTGAGCCAATCGAATAAACGGATTGCCGGTGAAATCATTCCTGAAGAAATCAGCATCTTTGCTAAAGATAAGAAAGTATTGGTCATCGGTGGTGGCGATACGGGTTCCGACTGTGTGGGTACTTCGATCCGCCAGAAAGCCAGAAGTGTAACTCAGATTGAGATTCTGCCAAAACCTGCTACTGAGCGTGCCGATAACAATCCATGGCCTTACTGGCCCAATACACTACGTACTTCAAGTTCACACCTCGAAGGTTGCGAACGTCGCTGGAGTCTTTCAACCAAACGCATTATTGGCGAAAACGGTCGGGTAAAGCAGGTTGAACTGGTCACTGTTGACTGGGATAAAGACGAAGCCGGACGTTGGGTCATGACCGAAAGACACGGTTCGGAAGAAATTATTGATGTCGATCTGGTGTTGTTGTCGATGGGTTTCACTCAGCCGGTTCACAACGGATTGCTTGATTCACTCGGACTTGAATATGATGGACGCGGAAACGTGAAAGTGAATGCCAAAAAGCAAACATCGAACGAAAAGATATTTGCCTGTGGTGACGTGGAAGCCGGAGCATCTCTGGTGGTACGTGCCATCGAAGCGGGTAAAATTGCTGCAATGAATGTGGACGAATTCCTTTGTCCGGAAGAATAGAAACTTAACAAGTATATATAGTTCAAAGGCTGTTCTCATATTGTTGAGGACGGCCTTTGAACTTTTTAACCACATAGATACATTGAACACAATAGAAACCCCAAATATTGACTACAGATAGCTCACATTAACACTGGTTTATTATTTTTTCTGTGAAAATCTATGTAATCTGTGGTTGACATATTTTTAAAAGAAACTATGTGCTCTATGTGCCTATGTGGTTTGGATCGTTCAGGGATTAAAGCGATTCCATCAGCTCATCGGTCAGCTCAAGATTGTGATATACGGCCTGTATATCGTCGTCTTCTTCAAACACATCAATCAACCGCATCACTTTTCGGGCGTTTTCAAGATCGAGTTCGGTAGTATCCTTTGGTATGCGCTGCAACTGTGCACTTTCCGGTTCGATGTTCAGCGATTCCAGTTTTTTCATCATGGCGCCAAAATCTTCCATGGCTGTGGTAATCGTAAAATAGTCATCTTCAAGCTGTATATCTTCAGCGCCGGTTTCAATCATTTCCATTTCAAACTCATCAGCGTCGAGTGCCCCTTTCGGAACATTAAAAATCCCTTTTCGGTCGAAGATAAAACTCAATGATCCATTGGTTCCCAGGTTGCCATTGTGTTTGTTGAAATAGCTTCGCACATTCGAAATGGTTCGTAACTGGTTGTCGGTAGTGGCTTCAAGGAAAATAGCCACTCCGCCGTTGGCATAACCTTCAAAAGTACACTCGATAAATGACGCTGAATCTTTATCCGATCCTTTACTGATGGCGCGCTGAATGTTATCCTTGGGCATACTTACCCCTTTGGCATTCGATATGGCAACACGGAGTCGTGGATTGCCTTCCGGATCGGGACCACCTTCTTTTACTGCGACGGTGATTTCTTTCACAATTTTCGAGAATACCTTGGAGCGTTTCGAATCTATGCCTCCTTTTTTGCGTTTAATGGTCGACCATTTGCTGTGTCCAGACATAGGTAGTTGTATTTATAGATTGTTATTTGATCAATAATCCAGAGGTAAAGTTAATGCTTTGGTGGTAATAAGACCCTCCTTGGAAGTATTTCTCTGGGTTTGGAATAAAACAGAGCGTAAGTTGGATCTTGAAATGTAATTTACTGAAAATATTTTTTTAATTCGTAATGCGAATTATTTATACGCCAAAAGCGGCTAAACTCTGGATTTTCATCCTTTGTTCAGCCGCCTTTGTAAAGTCTTATATTATGGTTTCTTAAATCTTAATTTTGGCACCCATCACCTTCAGGAATTCGCGAATAACATCGGTAGTAGTCAGAATCTGAATTCCGTGGTATATGACGGCAAAGGGTAAGTTGTTAGCAAAGTAATACTTCGCGATTTAATTAATCTTTTTATTTTATTGATGATTTAAGGATGCAATTGATATATTTATAGAACCAAAATTTCAAACCTAAACCAACATGAAACTAGCCTTTATTTTACCTAAGTGTGTTTCTCCTGTCCTTCTGTTAAGTGTTATCGTTTTGAGCCTAAATTCCTGTAATAGAAAGGCTGATCAGGTTGAGGACAAACCGGGTATAGCTGTTTTGCTGGTTGATACAGACCGAAAAATGGGAGATAT
>JBBQXI010000165.1:0-8250 GCA_038209805.1 Bacteroidales bacterium
ATGAAATAATGGTTTAGGTTGATGTTCCAAAGATAACTAAACACAGATTATTGTTTAACTTTAGTCCGTTATTTTAACGACACTTCAAATTCAAAAAATTTAACGACATTAATATGGCACGCACCGAAATTGAAAAATTAATCTCAAACATCGAAGAGCTTGTCCCCACTTATATGGCCATTCCGGAAGATCAGGCCAAATCAAATGGTGTAGCATCGCTTTGCATCATTGATGAAGATGGCCAGATTTATGGAAAGATATTTGGGACCGACAAACTCAGAGGTCGCGATTCATTTCGCATTGCATGGACAAAAGCAAGCCAGGTTTGGATTACCGGGATTAAAACCAACGAATACGAACGGATGATTTTTACAGGCCAAATCGATCCTCAGCCTTTTGGAATTAAACTGCCCGATTTGGTTGGATGGCTCGGCGGCCAGCCCGTTAACCTTTGCGACGGAACCAAACTATCGGTTGGATTTAGCGGTTTCCGAGGCAACAGCGATTTGGAAATTGTTGTAAAAGCGCTGGAGAAAGCAAACACAATTCTTTAATAAAGCCAAAATCCGCAATTCTGGAAGCATTTATCATATTCACAATCTCTGTTCCTGCCTTAGATTACTGTCATTCGCTGGCAAAAAGCATGAATTGGTCTTGATTAATTACCCTGAGCAGTTTTACCTGAATATCTTCACATAATCATAAAACCTAAAAACAAATTACTATGGAAATCGCATTTGCAGTAGTCGGTGGACTTGCGGTACTCATTTTTTTAACCGGATTTGTAACCGTTAATCAGGGTAACATTGCTGTAACTACCATTTTTGGTAAATACAAACGCATCATGGCACCCGGATTAAATTACCGGATACCATTATTCGAAGTCATTTACAAGAAAATCTCCATTCAGAACAGATCTGTTGAACTTGAATTTCAGGCAATTACTCAGGATCAGGCGAATGTTCATTTTAAAGCCATGTTGCTTTACGCTGTGATTAATCAAGACGAGGAAACCATTAAAAATGTGGCCTTCAAGTTTGTTGATATGAACAACTTCAACCAGGCGCTCATCCGCACTATCGAAGGAACAATTAGAAGTTTTGTAGCTACGAAAAAACAAGCTGAGATTCTGGAACTTCGAACTGAAATTGTTCTGGAAGTAAAAAAGCACCTCGACGGAACGCTCGAAGCATGGGGTTACCACATGATCGACATTCAGTTGAACGACATCTCTTTCGATGAAGAAATTATTAAATCGATGGCTAAAGTGGTTGCCTCGAACAACCTGAAAGCGGCTGCAGAGAATGAAGGACAAGCCCTTCTGATTACCAAAACCAAAGCGGCAGAAGCCGAAGGAAACGCCATTAAAATTTCGGCTATTGCCGAAAAGGAAGCTGCCATACAGCGTGGGCAGGGAATTGCGTTGTTCCGTCAGGAAGTGGCCAAAGGGATGGCTGCTGCTGCCAAAGAAATGACCGATGCTGACCTGGACTCCTCTTTTTTGCTTTTCTCGATGTGGACCGAAGCAATTAAGCACTTTGGTGAAACAGGTAAAGGCAATGTTATCTTTTTGGATGGCTCAACCGACGGAATGCAAAAAACCATGCAGCAGTTGATGGCGACCATGAAATTGGGAGAAGGTAATACCACAAAAAAATAAGTTCTTTGGATATCAAAAGAAGACGGCTTAAACTGGTACGATTACGGAGCTCGATTCTATGACCCAAGCATCGGAAGGTGGCATACGATCGATCCGCATGCTGAAAAGTACTTAAGTTGGAGTCCTTATAATTACGCTTTTAATAATCCTATAAATGTTTTTGATCCAAATGGGAAAGATGGTGAGTTGGTAATTGATGGAAACAAAATGGTTGTTAAAGTCACATTAAATTATTCTCAAGAAAGCCTAGATAGATACAATTCTAAAATGGGGAAATTAACGCAAGGACAATTTCAAAATGACTTTAAAAATTATTACGAAGCCTCAAATGGACAATATGAAATTGATGGGCAGAAATATGATGTGTCATTCGATGTTAGTTTTAATGTTGCCTCTAAAGATGCAGATATGCCTTCGGCAAATGCTAAAGATGGAACAACAAACCTAACTTTCGATGCAGATTTAACGCGTGATGGCACACATTTAGGAAACCTAATCACTATAGGACGATCACCCAGAGGAGGGGCAGGAGCAGAGGATACGGGCGGGACTTTAAGCCATGAAATTATACATGGTCTTGGAGTTCCAGATACTAAAGAAGATACTTCCGGAAAACTTTCTTCTTATTCACCCAAAAGAAATCTTCAACAAAGTGAAGTATCCCAAATGCTTTTGCCTGCCATACAATTTTCGAAGGAAAATAACATAACTCAAGGCTCTGTTTTAATAACACATTCTCGGGGAAGAGATACACAGGGGAATCTAATACCAAGAGAAAAACCAATACGTTTAAAATAATGAGAAAGCTAATTTTATCTATTATTATAGCTTTTATTATGCTTGAGTCTTTCTCTCAGGAAATAAAAGTTAAAGGGGCGCTTGTTTTTTTCTACACAAAAAGAGTACCGGTTACACTTGTATTTACAAATCCGTCCAAGTTGTATTGTCTTGATTCCATTCGGTTAATAACAAGGAATAAAGCAGTTCCAGTACTTGGCGATTTGGTTCAGAATGAGTATTTCACACATGAAAGTCCTCAAAGATTTACGGCAAATATCTATACCAACGCAGTTAGATCAACCGTGCTATATTGTGAAAATCCTGATCAAAACCATATCCATACAGGAGGTGCTATATTCGAAAAGAAAGATTTGCCCGATAAGCTTTTTATTGCTTTCAATGTAAATGCAAAAGCGTATAAAGTTATTTCTGCGAAAGATAACGAGAACGATTCTATTTATTCAATCCGAAAAAGATCGAACAATGAATTTTTTAAAAGTGAAAATGAGCAACCATGTGATTATTTTATAAATACGCATGACTATGTAATTATAACTGAATTAACCAAAACAAAGATTCTCACAAAGTGTCAGCAAGCAAAATATAAGTTCCAAAAATCAAAAGTCTCTGAATTTTGGAGATATGGTTTATGGTAATATAAACTACTGCTTTTCTGGAAATAGCTTAAGCGTTTGTAACGCAAACAAATAAAACAACAAATCCTGCTCATCGGGATATGTAAAAACCCGCAGCCGCTAGTGACGATTTGCAATCGTCACTTTTTAGCAAGGGATTTGTAATCCTGATATTATGAAACAACGAACCCGGCACTGTGGCCGGGTTTTGTTTTATCTGGGGATGAGTTTGATAAGATCGAGTATTTCGCTGTTGGTAAGGTTTTCGAGTTCCGATTTGTCGTAAATAGTGAGCAGGTAAGCCGTACCGTCCTTAAAAACAACGTGGACAATCACCCTTGCGCCTCTCCTGCTCATCGGGATATGTAAAAGCTCGCAGCCGCTAGTGCCAATTTGCAATTGGCACTTTTTAGCAAAGGATTTATAATCCTGATATTAAAAAACAACAAACCCGGCCATTGCGCCGGGTTTTGTTTGTTATAGCACTAACTGTTTTAGTTTTCCTTTTGTGATAAAAGCGTCGATAAGGATTTTAACCACCCCTTTATCGTTGTCGTTCATTTTTTCAATGGCCTTAAATTGGTTCAGGAGTTCATTGTAGGTCAATAAACAAGTGATCCGACGAACTTCTATCTCCGCTCCAGCAACACCACATTCTCAACATGGTGTGTATGTGGAAACATATCGATCGGCTGAATGCGGGTAACTTTATACATTTCGTCCATTAGAGCCAGATCGCGTGCCTGAGTTGCCGGATTGCAGCTTACATACACCACTTTTTCAGGAGCAGCTTCCAGAATGGTTTTCACCACATCTTCGTCCATTCCGGCACGTGGTGGGTCGGTAATAATCACATCAGGCTTACCATTTTTAGCCATAAAATCGCTGGTCAAAATTTTCTTCATGTCACCTGCAAAAAAGCTGGTATTGCTGATACCGTTTAGTTCCGAATTTACATGCGCATCCAAAATCGCTTCAGGAACATACTCTATGCCAACGACTTTCTGCACATTTCGGGCAATAAAATTGGCAATGGTTCCGGTTCCGGTATATAAATCGTAAACCACTTCGTCACCTTTCAATCCGGCAAATTCGCGGGTCACTTGGTACAATTCGTAAGCTTGTTCGGAGTTGGTCTGGTAAAAACTTTTTGGGCCAATTTTGAATTTCAGGCCTTCCATTTCTTCCATAATGTGGTCGTTTCCTTTGTAGACCAATATTTCCTGATCGGTAATTGTGTCGTTTCCTTTGCCGTTGATCACGTACATGAGCGAAGTAATCTGAGGAAATTCAGTAGCAATGGCATCCATCAGTTTAATGCGGCTTTCCTCTTCTTCGCGGAAAAAGCAAACAATCAGCATCAAATCGCCGGTTGTAGAACTGCGAACAATGATATTCCGGAGCAAGCCGTCCTGAATTTTCCGATCGAAAAATTCGAGGCCATTTTCATCAGCATAATTCTTAATAAAATTGCGTATTTCGTTCGAAGGATCAGCCTGTAACCAGCATTTATTGATGTTGATGATTTTATCGAATAGTCCTGGAATATGAAATCCAAGTGCATTTTTGTTCATATCATCAGCGTCAGTACCAATTTCTTCGTAAGTCAGCCAGCGTTTGTTGGAGAAGCCAAATTCGAGTTTATTGCGGTAAAAAGTAGTTTTTACTGAGCCCAGAATCGGAGTTATTTCTGGAAGTTCAATCCGGCCAATGCGGCTAAGTTGATCGACTACCTGTTTTTGCTTGTAAAACAACTGTTTTTCGTAAGGAAGAAACTGCCATTTGCAGCCACCGCACACTTCAAAATGTTCGCAAAAAGCTGGAACGCGGTCAGGAGATTCAGTAATTACCCTTACAACCCGTGCCTCCATAAACTTAGTCCGCTTCTTAGTCACCTGCAAATCAACTACATCACCGGGTATTACATGTGTTGTAAACACCACCACATCGTTCACTCGTCCGATTGCTTTTCCTTCAGCACCAATATCGGTAATGATAACACCTTCCAAAAACGGCTTTTCTTTCCGGCCTCTTCCCATGATTTTCAAATTTTCAGCAAAAGTAATTAAATCGTGCAAAGAATATGACATTGAAAAAACAACATTATTGTGCCACAAAGGCTCAAAGAATCTATTAAAAATTGAATTATTACTATTTCTACTTTGTCCCTTCGCGTCTTTGTGGCAATTTCTGCTTCAATCATCCTGTAGAAAAAACAAGATCACTCTCATTTTTTAATTCTGAATATTTATCTTCGAATAAAATTAAACCTGACTATAAACCTAATCCGCACATTATGAAGCAATCACTCATTCTACTTTTCTGTATGCTGACAGTCAACTCATTTGCTCAGAAGCCTATCGGTATCTTTCAATCAAACAAAGATATTGGCTCTCCGAAGATGGCAGGTTCAGCTTCGTATGATGAAAGTTCACAAACCTATACAATTAGCGGTTCCGGGTATAATATCTGGTTCGAACGAGATGAATTTAACTACCTGTATAACAAACTGAAAGGTGATTTTATTCTTACTGCCAACTTTGCTTTTGTTGGTGCAGGAACAGATCCTCACCGAAAAATAGGTTGGATGGTTCGTGCCTCCGAAGATGCCAATGCGGTTCATTCTTCTGCTGTTTTACATGGCGATGGATTGACAGTTTTGCAGTGGCGTGTTCTGCGGGGTGCTTTTATGCGCGATCCGGAAGATGAAATTTTCTCACCTAAACCAAGTTACACCATACTTCAGGTAGAGCGTTCAGGCAAAACAATCATTTTCAGAGCTGCTCATCCGGGCGAACCTTTGCAGGTTATCGGCAGTCAGGTAATGGAAGGACTTCCTGAAGAAGTACTGGCCGGTTTATTTATCTGTTCGCACAATGCGGATGTGGTTGAAACCGCCAAAATATGGAATGTTCGCATTGATCAACCTGTAGCCGATTCGTATAACCCAAATAAAGATGGTTGGCTGGGTTGCCGCATGGAAATCTTAAACGTGTTTGATGGCAAGCGCAAGGTTATTCGTGAAAAAGATGGACGTTTTGAAGCGCCAAACTGGATGCCCGACGGAAAGAAATTACTTTTCAACATGGATGGAAACATCTACAAAATGCCGGTTGAAGGTGGCGAATCGGAAAAACTGAATATGGGAAATATCAACCGTAGCAACAACGATCATGTCATTTCGTTTGATGGAAAAATGCTTGGAATCAGCAGTCACCGCGACGGTTTGAATGGTGGTGGCTCTACCGTTTATGTTTTGCCGATTGAAGGCGGAACTCCGCAACTTGTTACTGAAGATACTCCCTCCTACCTGCATGGCTGGGCTCCAAACAACAAAGAAGTGGTTTATGTGGCCCAACGCAACGGAAGTAGCATTTACAACATTTACAAAAATTCGATTAAAGGCGGAAATGAAGTGGCTTTAACCGACAATAAAAAAGGTGAACACGTTGACGGCTGCGAATATTCTCCCGATGGCAAATACATTTACTACAATGGCAGTCAATCCGGAACGATGCAATTGTGGCGGATGAAACCTGATGGAACTGAAAAAGAACAACTCACCTTCGACCAATACAATAACTGGTTTCCACACATCTCTCCGGATGGAAAATGGATAGCATTTATCACCTTTGAAGCAGATATTGAATTCAATTCACATCCTTCATACAAGAGGGTTATGCTGCGATTGATGCCAGTTACAGGAGGCGCACCTAAAGTAATTGCTTACCTTTACGGCGGACAAGGTACCATCAACGTACCTTCCTGGTCGCCCGACAGCAAGCACATAGCATTTGTCAGCAATTCAGGGAAAAAGTAAATAATTGTAGTTCTAAATAATTTATCAAATGAAATTTATTGTCTCTTTATCTTTTCTGCTTTTCGCAGTCTTGCAATTTTCGAATGCCCAGAACAAAAGCATTAAGCAAGAAAAACTGGTCAAATTTGAGTTACAATCGTCAGAATTAATTGATGATTCAGGTGATAAGCTATCTTCAGCTGATTATCATTCCAATGTGTATTGGTTTCCGGTGAACGTTCCGTCAACCGTATTGACAGGGCTTGTAGCTAACCGTGTTTATCCTGATCCATATTCAGGAATGAACAACATGCTGATTCCTGATGCTTCGGACTAATTCAATAAGAAGTACAACCTCGAGCAGTTCAGTCACATACCGAATGTGGGTAATCCATGGAAAAAACCTTACTGGTATCGGACCACGTTTACAGTTCCGGCATCCGATCAGGGACGTCATTTCCAATTGATCTTCAAAGGTATTAATTACAGAGCTGCCGTTTGGGTAAACGGAAAACAAATTGCCGACTCGACTCAAATGGTTGGGATGTTTGCCGAATACAGTTTCGATATTAGTAAACTCATTCATGCCGGAAAAGAAAACGGACTGGCTGTAGAGATTTATCCGCTCGATGTACCTGGATTACCAGATACCGAACAATTAAAAGCCATGGGCGATTTTTTTCTGAATGGTGGACCCACCGGCGATATTGGTAAGAATGTTACAATGCTTTGTTCGGTCGGTTGGGACTGGATGCCTCCGGTACGAGACAGAAACATGGGCATTTGGCAGCCGGTTATTTTGCGCACTTCGGGCGATGTAACCATAAAACAACCACAACTGATCACCGATTTGCCTAATCTTCCTGATACTTCGGTAGCCAAACTATCGTTAAAACTGGCATTGGCAAACCACGGAAGCGGAGCATCCAAGGGAACTTTAAAAGTCAATATTCGTCCTGAAAACTTTACCGGCCCAGCTGTTCAATTCACTAAAGATGTGACTATTGCAGCCGGATCAAGTATTGACCTTGACCTGAATGCTTCAAATACTGCCCAACTCAACATGAAGCAACCACGTTTGTGGTGGCCTGTTGGCTACGGAAAAGCCAATCTATACCGCATTCAGTTGAAATACGAAACAAATGGGGTACTTTCTGATGATACAACTTTTGTATTTGGAATTCGCACCGTTAGTTCAAAAGCGGTGGAAGTGCCCGGCAAAATGCTTCGTCGCGATTTCTATGTGAATGGCAATCGCGTTCAACTGGTTGGAGGCGCATGGGTGCCCGATATGATGCTGAACCGCGACTCGATCAGGTACGATGAAGAACTTAAACTTTGCCGGAATGCCAATATCAACCTGGTACGCATCTGGG